>CAZPIZ010000006.1:0-15023 GCA_964586615.1 uncultured Acidimicrobiaceae bacterium
CCGTCGATCTCTGGCACTGTGATGCCGAGGGGGTCTATTCCGGCTTTGTCGCGGCGAGCACCGGACAGGGCTCGGGCACCGACGACAGCATCTTCCTGAGGGGGACCCAGATGACCAACGGAAACGGACAGGTGACCTTCCAGACCCTTTACCCGGGTTGGTACAGGGGTAGGACCGTCCACATGCACATGAAGGTCCACGTCGGTGGCAACCAGATCCACACCACCCAGCTCTTCTTCGATGACGACTTCACCGATCAGGTCTACGCCACCACCGAGCCATATGCATCTCGAAACAACCGGGAGATGCTGAACAGCGACGACGGGATCTACCGGGGCGGAGGTGAAGCCACGACGCTGAGTGTCACCGAGACCGGCCAGGTTTATGCCGCAACCCTGGTGGTAGGGGTGCAGACCTGAGGAAGCCGGACTCGAAGCTATTTAGAGCTCGAGCAGAACGGGAAGGATCACCGGGCGACGCGAGGTTTCGGCCTTGATCACCTTCGCCGCCGCCTGACGGATCACCTGTTGGAGGACGGAGGTGTCGTGGGCATCGGCTTTGAGACGCTCCTCGAGGGCTTCGCGAACCGCCTGGGCCACCTTCTCGAGGACGATGTCGGGGTTGTCCATCATCCCATGGCTATCGAGGGAGGGGCCGTAGACGATCTCGCCGCTCTGAGGGCTCACCGCCACCGTCACGACCACTACGCCCTCGTCGGCCAGATGGCTGCGGTCACGCAGGACCGCCTTGACGTCACCAACGCTGTCGCCGTCGAGGTAGACGTAGCCGGCCGGTACCGCTCGGCGTTCGATTCGGGTCTCATCCCCGTCGATGATCACCATGTCCCCGTCCTCACAGATCTCCACCGACTTCACCCCGGCCAGCCTGGCAAGTTCGGCGTGAGCCGAGAGATGCCGATACTCACCGTGCACCGGGACGAACGAGGCGGGTCGGACCACGTTCAGCATGGTCAACAGCTCATCACGGCTGGCGTGCCCCGAGACGTGCACCTGGGCGTTGCGACCGTGTACCACCCGGGCGCCCCGGCGAAGCAGCTGATTGATCACCCTCGAAACCGCCGTTTCATTGCCCGGGATCGGTGTGGCGGATAGAAGGATCGTGTCGCCCTCGGAGATCTCGACATATTTGTGGCGTCCCTGGGCCATGAGCGAGAGAGCCGCAAAGGGCTCGCCCTGGCTCCCCGTCGTGATGAGAAGCTGCTGGCGGGGCGGCAGCTTGAGCAGCTCGAGGATGTCGACCATCGCATCGTCCCTGATCTTGAGCCGGCCCAATTCCTGGGCGGCCGTCGTGTTGCGTTGTATCGAGCGACCGAACAGAGCAACCTTCCGTCCGGTGGCGATGCCGGCGTCGATGATCTGCTGGATGCGATGGATGTGAGACGAGAAGCACGCTGCGATCACCCGGCCCGGAGCACCGCCGACGATGTCTCGAATGGGGTCGGCCAGCGAGCGCTCGGAGGGGACAAACCCGGGTCGCTCGGCATTGGTCGAATCCGACAGGAAGAGACGCACACCCTGACGACCGAGGGCCGCCAGAGAGGGCAGGTCGGTAGGGCGGTTGTCGATCGGCGTGGGATCGAGCTTGAAATCACCGGAATGAAGAACAATCCCCTCGGGAGTGTCGAATGCAACCGCGCATGCGTCGGGAACCGAGTGAGCGACGGTGATGAGTGCAAACTTGAACGGCTTGATCTCGACCGGTCGGCCGGGCTCGACAGGCCGCAGATCGGCCTCGACCCCCAGCTCGTCGATCCGGCCCCGGGCCATCTCGAGGGTCAACCTGGTGCCGTAGACCGGCACGTTCAGGTCGGCCAGGAAATATGGGAGGGCCCCGATGTGGTCTTCGTGTCCGTGGGTTAGGACCACGCAGACCACGTCTTCCTTGCGCTCTACCAGCCACCCCCAATTGGGGAACACCAGGTCGACACCCAGCATCTCCTCTTCGGGGAACATGAGCCCGCAATCGATGACCGCGAGCTTGCCATCCACTTCGAGGGTGGCGCAGTTCCGCCCGATCCCGCCGAGACCTCCGAGGAAAGTGACCTTGACAGTCATGGGTGCATCTCTTTCACAGAATGGGCCGGCTCATGGAGCGCGCACGGCTCCGAGTGCTTCCTTGACTGCCGCCACGGTGGATTCGGAGGCTGCCAGGAGAGGAAGCCGGGGGGTGCCAACCGGCTCCCAGAGCGAATTCATGGCTGCCTTGATCGGCGCCGGGTTGGGTTCAAGGAAGCAGGCAAACGACAGGGGAAGGAGTTGATGGTGGAGATCCCGGGCTCGGACCTGGTCGCCGGTGGCGGCTGCCGCCACCATGGCCGCCACCGCGTCGCCGGCCAAATGGGAAATCACCGAGACCACTCCGACGGCTCCAACCGCCATCATTGGCCATGTGTAGGAATCCTGCCCCGAGTAGACCGACAGCTCGGGCACGTGGTGGCAGGTCTGAGATGTGAAGTCGATGTCCATCACGGCGTCCTTGACGGCTCGGATCCGTGGATGATTGGAGAGTTTCTTCATGGTCTCCACCTCGATCCGCCTGGCGGTCCGGCCAGGGATGTTGTAAAGCATGACGGGCAGATCGGAGGCGTTGGCGATCGACTCGAAATGCGCGATCAGTCCTTCTTGACTGGGCCTCGAGTAATAGGGAGTCACGGCCAGCACCCCGTGGGCCCCGGCCTCGGCGGCCCGCTTGGTGAGGTCGACCGACTCGGCGGTGTCGTAGGTTCCGGTGCCTGCGATCACCCGGACCTCGCGATCGGCCACGGCCTCGACCACGGTTCGATAGATGGCGACCTTCTCGTCGCCGGAAAGGGTTGGGGACTCCCCGGTGGTTCCAGTCATCACCAGACCGTCCGAGCCATGGTCGGTGAGATGACGAGCCAGCCGCCAGACCTTTTCGTAATCGACCTGGCCCGCCTCGGTGAAAGGGGTGATCATGGCGGTCAGGACTTGTCCGAAGGGCAACATCGATCTCTTCCGTGGATTCCCAATCTGGGGGCCCATCCCCGGGGACCCCGTCCGAGGAGTCCATCCCAGGTGTTTGGCCGACATTACCCCGGGGAACAAGCAGAGCCGACACCGGGTTAGATTTCAAATGGCTATGAGTACTTATGTGACCGACGTTTCCGAAGCAGATTTCCAGTCGGTTGTCATCGAGGGTTCCAAGGAGACTCCGGTGGTCGTTGACTTCTGGGCTGGTTGGTGCGAGCCGTGCAAGACCCTGGGGCCGATCCTGGAGAAGGTGACCAACGAGGCGCAGGGCTCCGTTCGCCTGGCCAAGGTCGATGTCGATGCCAATCCCCGCCTCGCCCAGGCTTTCGGAGTGCAGGGCATCCCGATGGTGATCGCTTTCAAGGACGGCAAGCCGGTCAGCCAATTCACCGGTGCGGTGCCGGAGGCGGCCGTGCGCCAGTTCATCGACCAGCTCATCCCTCCCCCCGTCGACGAGGCCGTGCTGGCGGCCGAGGTGCTGGCGGATGCCGGCGACCTGGCCGGGGCCGAAGCGGCGCTGACCGAACTGCTGGCTGCCCAACCCACCAACCTCGAGGCCGGATTGTCGATGGCAACCTTGCTGCTCGATCGAGGCGCTTCCGAGGAAGCGATCGAAGTCCTTTCCCGGCTGAGCCAGACACCTGACGTCAAGCGGTTACTGGCTGCGGCCCGACTCCTGGGCGGTGGTGAGGTGGACCTGGCCGATCCGGAGGCTGCCCTCCCCCGTCTCCTGGAGCTGGTTCAGGAGGGCGGCGACGGTCGCGAGAAGGCACGCCTACAGATGATCGATCTCTTCGACGTCCTGGGTGCCGACCACCCCCTCACGACCGAATACAGGCGCCGACTGGCCAACGCCCTCTTCTAGGGAGAGGAGATCCCGCGACCCTGGGTCGTTTGCGTTGCTGGACAGCAGAAACAGCCCAAAGACCAAGGGTCACGACACCGCCCGGCGCTGGTCCAGTAGTTGGTGGACCTGTGCCAGAACCTCATCGGGACGCTTGGTGAAGTCCAACCATGTGAAACGAAGGATGGTCCACCGATGAAGCAGCGACAGCCTGTCACGGCGTCGATCACGCTCGAAGTCGGCGACCCGGGTGTGCCAACGCCGCCCATCGCCTTCAACACCGGCAAACCACCAAGGCCAGGCGAAATCGATCCGTTCGTCTGGATTCCATGGAGCCGGGTATTGCCACTCGGGTCGTGGCACACCGCCCCTTTGGAAGAGATCCATGCCGACTTGTTCCAGTCTCGAAGCCGACACCAGTTCATCACCCACCCGCTCGTCCAGTAGCTCACGCGAGGCCTTGGATCCCGTTCGCCCCGGTCGAGCCGTTTCCTCGAACACGGAAACCAATTCCTCGATGCGAACACGACCCGACGACAGCATCTCGTCCATGGCGCGGGCCACCATTCCCTTCTTGCAGACTGCGGTCAGATCGTTGAGGGTCCGTGCAATGCTCGTGGCCCTGAGGCCGTCGACCACGGTTATGTGATCGGATGCCAGGTCGAGTGACCGGTGAACAGTCACGCCGGGATAGCAGTGAGTGGTTCGGGCGTGGACGGTGACGACCGCTTTCCCGGGCGGGATGAACGGGATGCCATGAATCTCCGCCGCCGACTGGTGTGAAATAGCCGCATCAGGGAGGATTGCAATCGCCCCACGTAAGAGGCCGCGCAAATCTCCTGTAACCCCGGTCACTTGATACAAGCCGTTCCGGGCCGGGGTCCAGAGTCCCTGTTGGATCCGCCACCGGATGGCGGCAGGGGTCAGGCCGTGTTCTGCCGCCTGTCGGCTACTGATATAGCTGGCCTGGCTCGCAGCCAGTGCTCCCAACTCGAGATCCCTTTTCATCTCTCGGAGTGAACGACACCGGGAGACCGGCTTCAAGGTCCCCGTACGTCTGTGGGTGGTTTCGGTTGTTGTGCGACGAAAACGACCCAGGGTCGCGTAAGGTCCTGCCCATGGCCAAGCAATACGAGAAGCAGCCAGAGCTGTCGATCGATCTCAAAAAGACCTACACCGCCCATCTCGACACCAACCACGGGGCAATCACGATCGCCCTCAATCCCGATCGTGCGCCCCAGACGGTGAACAACTTCGTGTTTCTCGCCAACGAAGGATTCTACGACGGACTCATCTTTCACCGTGTTGTCCCTGGCTTCGTCATACAGGGTGGGGACCCAGACGGTACCGGCCGCGGTGGCCCCGGCTACAAATTCCGCGACGAGCTCGACAAGCCCGGCTCCTATTCCCGCGGGACCGTGGCGATGGCCAATGCCGGTCCCAACACCAACGGCAGCCAATTCTTCCTGGTGCTCGGCAAGGTCGGTCTACCTCACGCCTACACGATCTTCGGTGAAGTCACCGACGGCATGGACGCCGTCGACTCCATCGCTGCGTTGCAAACTCGTTCGGAACGGCCGGTCGAGGACGCCGTCATCCGCAGCGTGAAGATCACCGAGGCCTAGGCCCATCAAGTCTTAGAGGCCCATTAGGCCTTCGAGTCCAACCGAGACCCCCGGCTCGAGCTTCGCAACCGAGCGGATCGCCAGCAGGATCCCGGGCACAAAAGCTGTGCGGTCGGTGGTGTCGTGTCGGATCGTCAGCACTTCTCCCGGGTTGCCGAGCAATACCTCTTGATGGGCGAGCAATCCCGGCAATCGGATCGAGTGCACCCAGACCCCACCGACCTCGGCCCCACGCGCTCCCGGGACCGACTCCTGCGACTCGGAAGTTCGCTGACCCGATGGCTTCATCCGGGCGGCGGTCGCCAGAGCGGTGCCCGAGGGCGCATCCGGCTTTCGATCGTGATGGAGCTCGACTATCTCGGCGGCTGTGAAGTAGGGGGCGGCCCGTTCGGCCAGCCACATCATCAGCACAGCTCCAACCGAGAAGTTGGGAACCACGAGGCAATTCGGCGAGCCACCCCCCCAGACCTCCTGGAGCTCACGCAATCTGGTCTCGTCAAATCCGGAGGTCCCCACCACCACATGACGATCCATGCCGCGCCACAAACGAAGATTGGCCATGACCATGTCGGGGCGGGCGAACTCGACGACGACATCGCAATCGGCCAGAGCCCTGGCATCGTCAAACTCGTGTCCGGGGGCGAAACGAGCACTCAACTCCAGATCGGGGGTGGCCTCAACGGCCTCACAGGTGAGCAGACCCATTCTGCCCGCCGCCCCGGAAACGCCTACGCGGATCACGCCACCCATTTGTCGAGATCGCCATCCTTGAACGGCCCCACCGCCCCCATCACCCGGGTCCCGGTCAGAACGGATTGCGCCACTGACTGGACGTCTTCGAGCGTGACCGCGTCGAGGCGAGCGATCCTCTCGTCGATCGAGAGGTGGGGTGCCCGATTGAGTTCGTCACGGCCCAGCCTGATCATGCGACTGTTGGGATCTTCCATCGCCAGGGCAAGCCCACCCCTCATCGAACCCTTGGCGCGCTCCAACTCGGCCGCGGTCACCCCGTCGGTGACCACTCGATGGACCTCATCGACGATCAACTGAAGGCAGGTCTCCGCCTGATCTGGGGTCGTTCCAACGTAGACCCCCCATCCACCGGTATCGGCATGTGCCATCCGGAAGCTATAGACCGCATAGGCGAGGCCCCTTTCCTCGCGAATGGTGAGGAAGAGCCTCGAGGACATTCCGCCACCGAGGATGTGGTTGAGAGTGTCGAATGCGAAGCGACGGTCGTCGGTCCGATTGAGTCCGAGACCGCCGATGATGAGATGAGCCTGTTCGGTCTCTCGATGCCGGGTTCGGACCACCGGGCTGATCGTGGCCGGCCGCAGCTCGTGATCGACCTGTTCACCATTCCATTCGGCGAAGAGCTCACCAACCATTTCGACGGCATCCTGATGTTTGATCGACCCGGCCATCGCCACCACCGTCGAACCGGACCCATACCGGCGTTGCCAATAGCCGTGGAGATCGGATCTGGTCATATCCTTGATCGATAGGCGGGTCCCAAGGACCGGAGTCTCGAGCGGATGACCGGCGAACACGGCCTGGGTGAACTCCTCGAATGCCACATCGGATGGGTCGTCCTCGTTCATGTTGATCTCTTCGATCACGACCTGGCGCTCGGAATCGATCTCGTGGGCACGGAAAGCCGGACGCTGGAGCATCTCGGCCAGGAGGTCCAGGCCCACCCGGAGATCACGATCGAGCAGCCGGGCCCAGAAACACGTGTTGTCCTTGGAGGTGAAGGCATTGGATTCGGCCCCGATGGCATCAAAGGATTCGGCGATGAACCGGGCGGAGTACCGCTCCGAGCCCTTGAACAGGAGGTGCTCGAGGAAGTGGGAAGCTCCTGCCTCGGACGTGAGTTCGTCTCGGGTGCCGGTGTCGGCCCAGCAACCGACGGCGATCGACCGAACAGAGGGCATCGTCTCGGTTATCACCCGTAACCCGTTGGGGAGGGTGCTCAACTCGTAGTAGGTGCCAGACGGTTTCTTGGAGGGAGTCGCTTGCTTCTTTTTGGGGGGCATCGGCCGGAAGTGTACGGGGGGCGCCGAGTTTGGGGTGCGGGCTCGTCTGTCGGTCAAACAACCCTGGGTTTGGGGTCCTCTGGCGTCGGGAACGCTTGACGACCGTGAGACAATGTTCGGCTATGCGCGACCCCACCCAAAGGCCCGAACCACGGTCTTCCAGACCATATCGGCCGACGATTCTCCAGGAGATGCTTCGCCCCGATGAGAGAGCCATCGAGGCGGTGGTGGGCCGCTATCAGAAGGTGGCCCCGGCCGTCACCCGTTTCGCCCGGGCCCTTTCTGGCAATGACAAGCTGCGTGTGGTCCTGGGTCCCGAGGCCGCCGCCTCGCAGAACGAGGTCGTCTGTGATCCCCGTTTGTTCCAGGCCGCCACCAACCGGGCTGCCCCGGTCACCCCCGACGAAATGGCCCTGGCCTCGGCCCTGCACGAGGTCGTACACCTGGTCTCCAGCGATTTCGACGCGCCCGCCTCCGAGGGTGGGGGCGATCTGCTCAGCCGTCTTGCTGTCACCGGGGGTCCGGTGGCCGAGGTCCTTTTCTTTGCTCTGGAGGACGCTCGTCAAGAACTGCAAGGTTTGGCCAATTATCCGGGCGCCAGGTCGGTCCTGGCCGACATCTACCAGGCGTCGCTTTCGGGAGCTTTCTCCCAGAGCGGAGCTCTCGGCCAATTCGCGCTTTGTTGCTTCCTTTTGACCGGCGACTACACCGAACGGGACAGCCTTGAAAGAAGAGTCGAAGGGAAGGTGCAAAGGGCGATCGCCGATGCCACCCCCATCTGTTCGGAAGCCGCAGCCGCCGGGCACGCGGCAGAAGTGATCGACCTGGCTCTGGAGCTACTCGAGATTGCCAGAGTCCACGGTCTCCTGAGCAACGTCAAGGCGGAAGGCACCCCACCCCAGCAAAGAATGCAACAGAAAAAGGACGCCGAGGCCGCGGCCGAGGGCTTCGACATGGTCCGCCTTCCAAGCCCGTCGGTTCGTGATTCCGACAGCTTTCACGATGTCCAGCGTGCCACCCAGGCGCGTTCGGGTCTCTCTGATCGCAAGGGTGCCTCCGAACTCGCCGGTGACGCCTCCACCGACCAACTCCTACGTGTCAGCGCAGCACCGACCGTCTACTTGCCCACCGGGATGGGAGGAAAGCTTCTGGTAATACCCGCTCCCCGCACATTCGCGGTGTTTGCCAGCGAGGGGCGGACTGCGGTTGCCTCGGCGGCCAAGAAGTGGGGTGTTGCCCAGCGCCAGGTTTCCGGCGAGCTGTATCCGCTGTTCGCCGCCAACCAGCGGCGCGGGCTTCGTTCCGGCTACGACCAGGGCGACGTCTCGCCACATGCTGCCCTGTTCATCGGTGCTGGTCTCTACGACCGGATGTACGAACGGCGAGCGTCGCGAACCCGGCGTTCGTACGCGGTCAGTCTTCTGGTCGACGCCTCAGCTTCGATGTTGCAGCCCCGCCCTCATGGAACTCTTCGCACACCGTGGGGGATGTCGGCGGCTCTATTGGGGGCGATGACCATGGCCCGTCTCTGTCACGAGCTTCAGGTGGACTTCGAGGTGGCCCTGTTCAACCGCGGCTTTGCTGCCCGGGCCGACGATACGGAATGGAGCTACACGAGAACCTCCAGCCAGGCCGCCGCCGGTCTTCGTCAGACCCATGGAACCGCAGCCGACCGCCTGACCGCGACCCTAAACCACTATCTGGTCAAGCCTTTCGATCGCCGCTGGCGGGAAGCCGAGGATGTGCTCGCCGGCATGTTCTGGACCGCCGCCGAACCGGGCAAGGCCGCCATCGCCGCCCGTCGGAGCCCAAGGACAGCCCCTCCGGTGTCGATGTTCGAGAGGGCGGCCAACGTGGACGAGTTCAACCTGATCCACGCCGCCGAGCGGATGGCCCGTCTTGGTGCGAACGTTCGGGTCCTGGTCGTCCTGGCCGACGGGATGACCCGGGGATCGGTCGACGCCCTCGCCTCCTCGGTGCAAGCGGTGGAACGCTCCGGCACGACCGTGCTCGGCATCGGTATCGGAGACGACACGGTCAGCGGCACCTATCACCGGTTTGAAGTCGTCAACCGTCCCGAAGAGCTGACAAGGGCGATGATCGAAGGAACCCGCGGTGCTCTCCGCCGGGGCCTTGCCCTCTGGGGCATGGACACTTGGTGGCTGCGACCCGCTCGAGCCGGAAACGGCAGTCAACGGAAGGAGTCGCTAAGTGCCTAAAACAGTTTCTAAAACAGTGATCTTCGAAGACCCGATGGAGTCGGGGACACCGATCGAGTTGGAGCGGTTCACGGTTCCCGAAGACATTCCCGACCGGGACCAGCGGATGGGCAAGATTCCCGAGCCCGACCCCTACTACATCGATCTAGGGATGCTCTACCGCTTTGCCCAGGTCGAGGCGGTCCGACGAAACCAACCGGAAGGTTTTTCGCCTCTCCATCTGGCGGTCAGGGGTCATATGGGCACCGGTAAGGATCACGACATCGAACAATTCGCCGCACGGCTCGGCCTGCCCTATTACCGGATCCCTCTCACGGGCGAGGTGCGAGATGTCACGCTGATTGGATCAACCCGGCTCCACGGCGACGGCAAGGGCGGGACCGAGAGCCGGTGGGAAGATGGCGATATCACCCGCGCCCTGAGGGGGCCGGCGCTCCTCAACCTCTCTGAGCTGAACGCGGCAGGAGCCGAGACGTTGTTCGCTCTCCATGGACTGCTCGATCGCTATGGCGCATTGGACCTTCCCAACGGTGAAACAGTCCGCCTGCGTCCCGACGTCCGCGTCTTTGGCACTATGAACCCAACCGACATCCGGGACTACGCCGGGACCCAGACCCTCAACAAGGCTTTCGCCGACCGGTGGGTGATCTGGGAGAAGGAATTCCCCGGTGGCGAACAGGTGCAGGCGATGCTGCGTCGGCGCTACCCCTCGTTGGCAGTGCCATACGTCGAAGCCATGTCTCGCCTGGCTGTGGAGGTCAATGCCTCATTCGTAGTACCCGATGCCTCCACCAGGGTGGAAACACCTCTGTCCCTACGATCGGTGCTCGACCGCTTGCCGACCGGGCTCAGGGTCTACACCGCCACCGACGATCCCCTCCGCCGGTCGTGGGAGGAGTTCGTCCTCCCCCATGTCGATCTCTTCGACCGCGATCACTACGAAACCGTTTGGAACGCAGTGGTGAGAAGAGGCCCGACCATCAAGCCATTTGGCAAGGGGTAGGCCGCAATCAAACCTCCCTCTGACGCTACGGTTGCACGGGTGAGGGCCTACGGCATCAACCCCGAAGTCGACGAGAAGATCCGCGAGCTGGTCGACCTGGCGGGAGACGGTCCCAATCAGGATCTGATCTTCGAACTGGTCACAACCGTCCTCAAGCTCTACCGGGACAAGGCGGGCCGGGGTGATCTGAAGCTGGTCAACACCGCCCTCAAGGAGATGCGCTATTCGATCCGGGTTTTCGCCCGGCATTTCGACCCGAAGGTGACCATATTCGGTTCCGCCCGCATCCCTGCCGGTGATCCCAACTACGTATTAGCCGAGGAGGTGGCGGCGTTGATGGCCAACAAGGGCTGGGGGATCATCACCGGCGCAGGCCCAGGGGTCATGGAGGCCGGCTCGAAAGGGGCAGGCAAAGAACACGCTTACGGGGTCAACATCCGCCTTCCGTTCGAGCCTGACTCCAACACATTTATCGATCCAGAACGAACGGTCAACTACAAGTACTTCTTTACACGCAAGTTGACCTTTATCAAGGAGTCGGCGGCGTTCGCCCTCTTCCCCGGCGGTTTCGGCACGCTCGATGAGACCTTCGAGCTCTTCACCCTGATGCAGACCGGGAAAAGCGATCTTCACCCGATCGTCCTGATGGAGGCCCCAGGAACGGGCTACTGGCCGCCACTGCTCGAGTTCTGTTCCAACGTCTTGGTCGCCCAGGGGTTGATCTCACCGTCCGATATGAATCTCTTCACACTCACCGGTGATCCCCAGGATGCGGCCGACCACATCCTCGGCTTTTATTCGAACTACCACTCCCAGCGCTACGTGGAGGGTCGTCTTGTTCTGCGGATTCGGCGGGCCCCCGACCCGGAAACCCTTGAGGAGCTGAGCCGCGACTTCGCCGACGTCCTGGTGAGCGGGTCGATAGAGATCGTGGAGCCATCGGCCGCCGAGGTGGCCGACGCCGACCATGTCGAACTGGTCCGGTTGGCCATGCATTTCGATCGTCGCAATTACGGCCGCCTCCGGACCCTGATCGACCGCTTGAACCGACTGGTGGCCACCCCCGACCACGTTCAACCCCCACCACCGTTTGAAGAGGACCAGGCCGAGAGACCCTGGTAGCTTTCGGGTTGATAACTAGTCCATTCCGGATTTCAAATTCCTGGAAGCGACTACCATGCCAGCCGTGCGAGAGATCCTGTCTGACCTGGTAGCTGAACAGCAGTTTCTCGATCAGTTCCTCCAGAAGATCGGCCCCAAAGACTGGGAACGCCCCACTCCTGCCAAAGGCTGGTCGATCCGTGACACCATCAGCCATCTGGCCGACACCGCCGAATTGGCGGGCGACGCCTTGCTCGGCGGTCGTGGAATCGAGACCTACCGCACCGCCTCCAACCTTGACGCCCTCCGCCAGGGGGCCGTCAAGAAGGGTCGCAAGATGCGATATCAGGATGTGATCGAGTGGTGGCGCGGAGGCCGAGCCAAGGTGGTCGAACCGCTTTCCTTCATGGACGCCGAGCACAGGATCGAATGGATCGCGGGATCAATGAGCGCTCGCACCTTCGCCACCATGAGTCTGATGGAGACCTGGGCCCATGGACTCGACATTTACGCCGCCATGAAGGCCGAAATCGAGGACACTGCTCGTCTCCGTCATGTCTGTTTTCTGGGTTGGAAGACCCTCCCCTACGCCTTCAAAGCCGCCGACGAGGATTACTCGCCGGTGAGGGTCGAAGTCATGGGACCGGCATATGCCAAATGGGTGTTCGGGCCAGCCGACACCGACCAGGTAATCAAGGGACCGGCAGGGGAATTTGCCCGCCTGGCGGTACGCCGGATGAAGCGCCGGGAGGCCAAGAACGTAAAGGCGTCAGGTGAGGTGGCCGAGACCGCTCTAGAAGTGGTGCGCGCCTATCTATGAGATTGGGCCTATGAACCTGCCATCCCTGATCGGGATGGTTCATCTGCCCCCGCTCCCTGGCTCACCGCGCTTTGAAGGCGACCTCGGTGCTGTCATCAAATTTGCCCAGAGGGACGCCATAATCCTCAAGGAAGCCGGCTTTCCTGCCCTGATGATCGAGAACTTCGGTGATGCGCCGTTCTACCCAGACAAGGTGCCCCCGATAACGGTGGCGGCCATGACAAGGGCCGTGGCCATCATCGTCGAAACCACCGGGCTCCCGGTCGGGGTCAACGTCCTCCGCAACGACGCATCGGCGGCGCTCGCCATCGCCGCCGCCACCGGTGCTTCGCTGATACGGGTCAACGTCCTGACGGGCCTCATGAACACCGATCAAGGGCCCATCGTCGGCCGGGCAGCCGACGTCGGCCGGGAGCGCCGACGGTTATGCCCCGAGGTTGGGATCCTCGCCGATGTCTTCGTCAAGCATGCCAGCCCTCCCTTTGGAATCACCATCGAACAGGCCGGGCTCGATACCTGGGAGCGGGGCGGAGCCGACGCCCTCGTCGTCTCCGGGACGGGAACCGGAATCGCACCCGACCTCGACGAAGCCGCCCGGCTTCGCAAAGCCGTGCCCGAGGCAAAGATCCTCGTCGGTTCGGGTTCTTCGGCTGCCAACCTTGGCGCCCTCGCCGAGTTCGCTGATGGTGCCATCGTCGGTTCCTCCCTTAAGGTTGGCGGCAACGTGTTCAACCAGGTTGACCCCGACCGGGCCCGGGAACTGGTCCGGGCCGCGGCAACCTTGGGATGGGTTGGGTGAGTCGCTCCCACACCAGATTTGAGATTGGGATCCTGGTGCCGAGCTGGGGTAGTTGAGCCGGCAACCACTCCATTTCAAGCCGAAGACGGGGCGTGATAACTAGTCATATCGCGCGCACTGATACCAACGACCCATTCCACGTCGGGCGCGAAGCGCCGATTCTGTCCTCTCTAACGCGAGTGGGGAGAATGCATGGACGAATACTTATTGCAGGCGATGCAGAACGTGGTCGAAGACCTCTACGGCCACGTCCATCGCGTCGCCGACCTTTCATGTGAGCTGGGGCGGACCATGCGCCTCCCCGAAGAGGACATAGAGGCTCTGGCTCTGGTTGGAATCCTCCACGACGTGGGCAAAGTGCACATCGACCCGGCCATCCTCGCCAAGCCGGGACCACTTGACGATCTCGAAAGAGATCACATGCGCCGCCATCCCGAGCTCGGCTACGCGATGATCAACGAGCGTTTTGACCGACGGGTGTCCGAGGCAATTCTTTATCACCATGAGCGCTACGACGGGGGTGGCTATCCCTTCGGTCTTGCCGGCCTCGAAATCCCGCTGCTTTCGAGAGTCGTGCTGGTAGCCGACGCCTTCGATGCCATTACCAACCATCGCTGCTACCAACCGGCGCTGTCGGTGGAGTTCGCCGTCGAGGAGATCACCCGCAACGCCGGTACTCAGTTCGACCCGAGCGTGGTCGAAGCATTCTTGATGGTGGCCGGGAGCGGCAAACTCCCGGTTACGCCTTCGACGATGGACCGACTCGAAGTCGAAGCCGGCTGAGAACAGCCGCTTGCCGCCCGGTCGACGGGCGGAAGGGCAACGGCCCCGCCGAGTAAGGCGGCAATCAGCCTCCTCTCGTCTTGTCCCACTTGTCCCGTACCCTGGTCGGGTGAATCCGCTCGAGCGTTTCAGCCCGGCCACCAGAGCCTGGTTCGCGGCCTCTTTTGCCGAGCCGACCGCCGCTCAGCAGGCGGGATGGGAGGCAATCTCGGGCGGCCACCACACCCTCATCCACGCCCCTACCGGGTCCGGAAAGACGCTGGCAGCATTTCTCTGGATCCTCGACCGTCTCCTCAACGAGGCAATTCCCGACCGCGAGCAGAGATGCCGGGTCCTGTACGTGTCGCCCCTCAAGGCGCTGGCCTACGACGTCGACCGGAACCTCCGGGCTCCCTTGGCAGGAATTCGCCACGCCGCCGCCCGTCTTGGCGGCCCTCCTCTCCCGGCACTCAACACCTTCCTCCGGACCGGAGACACGCCTACGGAAGAACGCAGACAGATGCTGCGCAACCCACCCGACATCCTCATCACCACCCCTGAATCGCTGTTCTTGCTGCTCACCTCCGAGGCCCGCAAGACGCTGGCCAGTGTCCGCTGGGTGATCATCGACGAGGTCCACGCCGTTGCCGGAACCAAGCGCGGCGCCCACCTGGCGTTGTCGCTCGAGCGCCTGGAGGAGGTCATCGAAGTCCCCCCGCAGCGGATCGGCCCTCCCCAACAGATTGGCCCTCCCCAACGGATTGGATTGTCGGCCACCCAGCGCCCCCTCCAGACCATCGCCG
>CAZPIZ010000006.1:15123-24746 GCA_964586615.1 uncultured Acidimicrobiaceae bacterium
CCTCCCCAACGGATTGGATTGTCGGCCACCCAGCGCCCCCTCCAGACCATCGCCGCCTTCCTTGGTGGCGGGACAATTCACGATGAGCAATGGCAGGCCCGCCCGGTAGTCATCGCCGACGCTCCGGCACCCCGGCCCCTCGACCTCTCCATTGTCGTCCCGGTCGACGACATGGCCGCTCCGGCCGTCGCCGATCCACTTGATCCCGACATTTCTCAGGGGTCGATTTTGCCCCGCCAGGCTTCGATCTGGCCGGCTATCTATCCGCGGGTTCTGGAACTCATCCAGGCCCACCGCTCCACGATCGTTTTCGCCAACTCGCGGCGTCTGGCCGAGCGAATCTGCGCCGAGATCAACACATTGGCCGGAGAGGAGATCAGTCGTTCCCACCACGGATCGGTTTCCCGCGAGCAAAGGGTGCTGATCGAGGAGGCACTCAAGCGGGGAGACTTGAAAGCCGTCGTTGCCACCTCATCTCTCGAACTCGGCATCGACATGGGTGCAGTCGACCTGGTCATCCAGATCGAAGCGCCGATATCGGTGGCGTCGGGTCTCCAGAGGGTCGGCCGCTCCGGCCATCAGGTCGGCGGGGAAAGCCGTGCTCGGATCTTCCCCAAATATCGGGGAGACCTGCTGGCATCCACCGTTATCGGACAACAGATGTTGGAAGGCGACATCGAGACGACCGCCGTGCCCCGCAATCCGCTCGATGTCCTGTGCCAACAGATCGTCGCGTCGGTGATCCATCAGGCGCGCACGGCAGACAACCTCTTTGACATGGTTCGCCGCGCCCAACCGTATGCCGAACTGGCCCGCCCGGTCTTCGACGCCACCCTCGACATGCTGGCGGGCCGCTACCCGTCCGATCTTTTCGCCGAGTTGCGCCCCCGCGTCACCTGGGATCGGGTCAGTGGCGCCGTCGAGGCCCGACCGGGGGCCCGCCAATTGGTCGTCGCCAACGCCGGGACCATCCCCGACCGCGGTCTGTTCCGGGTCAGCCTCCCGGACGGGAGCAGGGTCGGCGAGCTAGACGAAGAAATGGTCTACGAGTCCCGAGTAGGCGATGTGTTCGTCCTGGGTGCCAGCACCTGGCGAGTGAGCGACATCGGACCGGATCGAGTCGAGGTCATTCCTGCTCCCGGCGAGCCGGCGGCCCGGCTCCCGTTCTGGAAAGGGGACACGCTGGGCAGGTCGATCGCAACCGGAAAGCGCATCGGTCGTTTCGTCAGGGAGATCGGTGCTCTCGAACCCGCAGTTGCCACCACAACCCTCACCGAGAGCTATCACCTTGATGATCTCGCTGCCCGGAATCTCGTGTCCTATCTGAGCGAAGAGCGAGAGGCCACCGGCGTGCTCCCAACCGACCAGACCCTGGTCGTCGAAAGATTTCGCGATGAGATCGGTGACTGGCGGGTCGTCCTGCTCTCTCCCTTCGGCGCCCGGGTCCACGCCCCCTGGGCGATGGCCCTCACCAACAAGCTACGCAGCCGGTTCGGAACCGACGTCGACGTGATCTGGGCCGATGACGGCATCGCCTTTCGATTCCCCGATTCCGATGATCCCCCGGGTCTGGCCGACCTCTCCCTCGACCCCGAGGAGGCGCGCCAACTCGTCGAGGAACACCTGGCCGATACCGCCCTCTTCGCAGCCAGATTCCGGGAGGCTGCCGGGCGGGCACTCCTTCTCCCCCGCAGAAAACCAGGCAGCCGAACTCCGCTCTGGCTCCAACGTCGCCGGGCCTCCGACCTGCTAGGTGTCGCCCGTCAGTACGGGACCTTTCCGATCATCCTCGAGACTTACCGCGAGGTTCTGGCGGACGACTTCGATCTGGCCTCTCTGGAAGAGACCCTGACCGAAATCAGGGCAAGAAAGATCCGGGTGGTCGAGGTGCAGACCAACGGCCCGTCTCCCTTTGCCTCCTCCCTGCTGTTCGCGTTCGTGGCCGCCTTCATGTATGAGGCCGACACCCCGATCGCCGAACGCAGGGCCACCGCCTTGACCCTCGATCGTGACCTGCTCCGGAGCCTGCTGGGCGAGGGCGAACTGGCAGAATTGATCTCTCCCGATGTCCTCGCCGCCGTCGAACTCGAACTCCAGCACCTCACCCCCGAGCGGCAAGTCCGATCGATCGATGGCCTCCACGACCTCCTGAGGACCCTCGGCCCTTTGAGCGTCGAGGATCTCGACGTCCGAAGCGACGGCGTGGCAGTGGTCGATGCCCTGGATGATCTGGCTTCCGCCCACAGAGTGGTCGAGGTCCGCATCGGCGGACGCTCGCTATGGGCCGCCATCGAAGACACCGCCAGATTGCGGGATGCGATCGGAGTCCAGCCGCCGCCTGGCGTGCCCCATGTATTTCTAGAACCGGTGGACAACCCCCTCGGCGATGTCGTGGGCCGTTACGCCCGAACCCACGGTCCGTTCACTTCGAGCGGGATCGCCAACGCTTTGAATCTGCCGGTAGGGGTCACAGATAGCGCCCTGGGCACGCTCGTGAAGACGGGAAGAATGGCTCGAGGCGTCTTTCGAAGCGGGGCAGAACAGGAGTGGATCGATCTCGAGGTCCTCCGCCGGCTCAAGCGCAGGTCCCTGGCGGTCCTGCGCCATGAGATCGAAGCGGTCGACTCGAGTGCTTTGGGAAGATTCGCTCCCGAATGGCAACGTGCCACCGGCCAACCGGCCAGAGGGAGAGCAGCCCTGGGCGATGCGATCAGACGACTCCAGGGAGTGGAGCTGGCCGCCTCGGTACTCGAACGTGATGTGCTCCCGATCAGGGTCGCCGAGCACGCTTCGATGCTCGACCAACTCATGCTCGAAGGCGAGGTGGTGTGGGCCGGCCGGGGCCCCCTTGGTGGGCGGGACGGCAAGGTCGCTCTCTACCTGCGGTCACAGCTCGGTGCACTGTGGATATCGCCAGCAGTCGATGTCCCCGAGAGTCCAACTCATGAGGCCCTCCGGGCTCACCTCACCCAGAGGGGTGCCTCCTTCTTCCCCGACTTGTATCAGGCTGCTGGAGGTGGCGACCCCGACGCGGTCCTCGACTCTCTTTGGGACCTGGTTTGGGCGGGTGAGGTCACCAACGACACCTTGGCCCCCCTGCGGGCCTACGCCCGTTCCCGCGGTGGTCGGCGACCCAATGGCCGCACCGTTCTTGGTATCAACTTTGCCCCGCACGCGTCTGGTCGCTGGTCGTTGCTACAGGTACCCGAACAAGAACCAACCCTCGCCGCCACCTCCTGGGCCGAGCTTCTGCTCGACCGACATGGGCTCTTGACCCGATCGCACGTGCTCGCCGAGGGGGTACCGGGAGGATTCTCGGGTTTGTATCCGGTTCTCAATCGGATGGAAGAGGTCGGGCGGGTCCGACGTGGATATTTCGTGGAGGGACTGGGCGGCGCCCAGTTCGCCCTCCCCGGTGCCGTTGATCGCCTGCGCTCGGTTGTCTCGACCGGCGTGATCGGACTGGCCTCCACCGACCCTGCCAACCCCTACGGTGCCGCCCTCCCCTGGCCCAACGCTGGCGAGACCAGGTTCGCCCGCTCGGCCGGTAGCTACGTCTTCCTGATCGATGGGTCGCTGGCGGGCTACCTAGAAAGAGGGGGCAGACGGTTGACTCTTCTAGATGTGGCCCCAGATCTCCAGGGCCAGATCGCCCGGGAGGTGGCCTCGATCGCCCACCGTCACCGCCGTCTCACTCTCGAAACGGTCGGGAGTTCTCCCGCTGTCGACAGTTGGTTGGCGCCGGCCCTGCGCGAATGGGGTTTCGTCCCGGCCCTGCGAGGCCTCGCTTTCCGCGGATGATGCCACCGGTCGGTTCTCGACCCGGGCGCACAATGCCTTAGCCTTTGTCAGTGGCCGAAGCTCTCACCATCCGCCCGGGACACCCGGACTTCCTCGATCTTCCCTGGAAGGTCCCTCTCGCAGAGTGGGACCTTCCCAATCTGCTCGATCTTCCCAAGGGGATCAGCCGTCACGAGGTGCGGTTCCTGTCCTATCCGAGCGGCATCTACGTCGTCAAAGAGCTGGCCACTGACCCGGCCCGAAACGACTATGCGGTGCTTCGTGAACTCGAGTCGGTGGGAGCGCCGGCGGTGGCTGCGGTGGGACTGGTTGAGAAGCGCACCGACGACCCCACGGAGGAGTCATCGGCCGCCTTGATCACGGCCTACGAGCCCTTCTCGTTTTCATACCGCGAGATCCTGGCCGGACCAGGTTTCGGCCCCCGCCGCAATCAAATGCTCGATGCTTTCGCAGGGCTTCTGGTGGAACTGCATCTGGCCGATTGTTTTTGGGGAGACTGCAGCCTCTCCAACGTGCTCTACCGGTTCGACGCCGAAGCCATCGAGACGATCATGGTCGACGCCGAGACCGCTCAGGTGCTGAAAGGCGGGCTATCCGATGGCCGCCGTCTCGAAGACGTCGAGATCATGATCGAGAACGTTGCCGGGGGGATGGCCGACATCGCAGCCGAAGTCGGAGTCGACATCGACCAAGCAGATCTCGACCTCGGATATGACATCGCCGAGCGGTACACCAAGTTGTGGGCGGAACTGGGAAAGGCCGAGAAGATCACTACCGACGAACGTTTCCGAATCACGGACCGGATCGATCGGTTGAACCGCCTCGGCTTCGATGTCGAGGAAGTAGACCTCATCCCCTCCATCGACGACACCTCCGAACTGATGATCAAGGTGAAGGTCGGTGGCCGCAATTTCCATGCCAACCGTTTGAAGTCACTCACCGGAATCGATGCCCTCGAGAACCAGGCGAAGGCGATCCTCTCCGACGTCCACTACTACTCGGCCAGAACCGGCGGCGACACCTCGACCGGCAAGGCCACGTGGGCAGTGAAGTGGCGGGTGAGCGAGTTCGAACCGTTGCTAGCCAAACTTCGCTCAGTGAACGGGGTCATAGATCCGGTGCAGGCTTATACCGACCTTCTCCACCACCGTTACATGATTGCTTCGACCCTGGGTCGCGATGTGCCCAATGACGAAGCCTTTGACGACTGGGTCGCCAAGGGCCGGCCCGGTTACCCCATCGGTTGACACGAAAGGCTCCGTCATCAGAACATCGCACGGCCGGCCGAGTAGCCACCGTCGATGTAGATGACCTGGCCGGTGACGTAGGACGCCTCTTCGGAACAGAGGAAGGCGATCACCGACGCCACCTCCTCGGGACGACCGACCCGGCCCATCGGGATCATTCGCAGGTAGCGGGCCTCCGGCTCGCTACCGACCGGGAAGTTTTTTCTGAGGAGAACCGTGTCGATGGCCCCGGGTCCCACCGCGTTGACTGTGATGTTGTCGCCCCCCAGTTCGGCCGCCCAACCTCTCGTAAGCGCGATCAACGCTCCCTTGGCAGCACCGTAGGTGGTCCGACGCACCGATCCGAGCGGCACCACGCTGGCCATGTTGACGACTCTCCCCCAACCCCGCTCCCTCATTCCAGGAACCAATGATTGCGTGAGCTGGATGGCGGCCCGGACGTGAATCTCGATCGTGTCGCGCAGGTCATCCGGTGTTGCTTCTTCGAGGGTGCCCGGATGGACGTTCCCGGCGTTGTTCACGAGGCCATCGACCTGGTAGCGATCGTTGAGCCGCTTCACCAGCCGGGCCGTAGAGCGCTCGTCGGCCAGATCGGCCTGTATGAACTCACCGGGGAACCAGTCCGGGACGGTTCGGGCAACGCCGATCACCTGATGCCCGTAGGCCACCAACCTCTCGGCGGTGGCAAGCCCCATACCCCGGCTCGCTCCGGTGACGACCATCGTCCGCGGCGTCCGGGTCGAGGTGTCTTCTATCCGCGAGACGTCACACTCGTTCCAGGACCTGATAGGTGGTACTGCGCCGAGCCGGGTCCCGTCCCGCTCCCCTGATCGTCTCGACGAATTCCTCCGGGGTGACTTCCTGACCGTGTTGGGCGCCGGCCGATCGGGTGATGATCTCACCCATCAGCGTCCCACCGAGGTCATTGCAGCCCGCATCGAGTAGACGGGCGCCACCGTCCAGGCCCAGCTTCACCCAGGAGGCCTGGATGTTGGGAATCAGGCCGTCGAAAGCGATCCGGGCTACGGAGTGCACCAACACAACCTCGTCCCAGGTGGGGCCGGGACGCGACTGACCGCGCAGGAAGATCGGCGCTCCCATGTGGACGAACGGCAGCGGCACGAACTCGGTGAAGCCACCGGTTCGCCTCTGGATCTGTCTTATAACCTCGAGATGATTGGCCCAGGCAGCGGGGTGGTCGATATGCCCGAACATGAGGGTGGCGGTGGCGCGTAAACCGATCTCATGGGCGGTGATCATCACCTCGGCCCATTGCGCGGTCCGGATCTTGTCGGGGCAGAGGTATACCCGGATCGAATCGTCGAGCACCTCGGCGGCCGTGCCAGGGAGGCTCCCCAGTCCTGCGTCGTGAAGCCGCTTCAGGAACTGGCGAACCGGCACACCCAGGGTTTCCGCTCCCTGCCACACCTCGAGCGGAGTGAATCCGTGGATGTGCATAGCCGGGAGCCGCGCCTTGATTCCCTCCACCACACTGGCGTAGAAGTCTCCCGTGAACTCGGGGTGGATGCCGCCTTGCAGGGTCACCTCGGTCGCACCCCGATCCCAGGCCTCCAGGGCAAGGCCGACGATCCCCTCGAGCGGGATCAGATAGGGCTTCTCCCGCAAATTGAGGCTCCGGGGGCCCTTCGAGAATGCACAGAAGCCGCACCGGAAGTAGCACTGGTTGGTGTAGTTGATGTTGCGGTTGATGACGTAAGTGACCGTGTCACCGACCTGGCGCCGGCGCAACTGGTCGGCGGTCCATGCAATGGCGTCTACCTGATCACTGCGGGCCCGGAAAAGCTGTTCCACTTGATCACGGGTAGGAGCAGTGCCTGCGAGTGAGGCCTCCAGGATGGGGCGGAGATCGCCCCCGGCATCCAACTCGGACGGAGCGCGACCGGCTATCCAGATCGGATCCGTCCACTGGGCGGAGATACGAGCCGGCGGCACCGGAGCCGGCATGTCCTTTCCCGGGGCCCACTCCACTCTGGGCCGGACGGCACCGGACCCGTCCACCTGATGGAGCCATGCGGTGAACAGAGCCGGCGATAGAGCGGTCCGGAGATCGTCGATCGGGTGATTCAACGGAAAGGCGGTTCTTTCGACCAGGATCGACGGAAGCATCGACTGACGAAGCTCGGCCAAACCCTCGTTGTCCCAGTCGCGCAACAAGAGATCGGTGGCACCCGACTCGACCGCTGCCACGGCCTGATCGACGTCGTCGACGAACACGGAGATTGACGTGACCAGACCCGGTAACAAAACAATTCCGGCAAGGTCGGCGACGCGGCTTCGTGGAGACCGGACAAAGGCGGCCCCAGTCCTTGCCACCGCGTCGAGCACGTGCTCGCGACTCGTCGATCCGGCGTCGATGGTGAGACGCCATCCCGGCACCAGGCTTTTGAGAGCTTCCTCGGCTCCGAGCACCCACGCCGCCGCCGTTTGGAGGGCCGGACCGGCCGGCGAAGTGAGGCTCACCGGCATCAATCCTCCGCTGGCGGCCGCGGCCGACACCTCGGAGGTGAGGTCATCGACCTCGACAACGGATGTGCCCTCTCGCCTGCGAGCGGTCGCGGTTAGCTCGTTGACGATCAAGGCAGGTCGGACCCGGCAGAAAGTGACGATCACAGGGCTGACTTCTCCATGGTCGAAAAGGAAGCGTACCCGTACTCGTTGCTTGCCTCTTTCACCCGGGGCCACAGCCCGGAATCGATCCAGTCGACCGTTATGAATTCCGGATAGACGGGGAGGCGGGGAACCAGTTCGAACCCGGCAGCGGCGGTCCGGGCTTCGAGCTCGTCGAGGTGTGGCCAGGGTTGCTCTGGATTGACCCAATCGATGGTGAGAGGGCTGACTCCCCCCCAGTCGTTGATTCCGGCGTCGAGGTAAACCTCGAAACGCTCGGTGAGATTCGGTGGTACCTGGATGTTCATGTTCGGCCCCATAATCCAGCGTGCGAGGGCCACCACCCGGGCGAACCAGGTCGGGAGCGGTTCGGGGTGGCGACGCATCGGGGTGTTGGCCTTGGCCCTGAAATTCTGAACGATCACTTCCTGGATGCACCCAAGCGCTTGCTGTTCGGCCGCCAGAGCGAAGAGCGAATCGACTATTTCTCGATTGTTCTCACCGATGCCCACCAGGATGCCAGTCGTAAACGGCACCTTCAGTTTGCCGGCGGACCGGATGGTGTCGAGTCGCAGTTGAGGATCCTTGTCGGGACAGTTGTGATGGGGCATACCCGGTTCCATCAGTCGCGGTGAGACGTTCTCGAGCATGAGGCCCATCGAGGGGTTGAACGGCCGCAGCGCCGCCATCTCCGCCTCGTTCATCAACCCCGGGTTGGCGTGGGGGAACACCCCGGTCTCTTGAAGCACCAGCCGGCACATCGACTCGACGTAACCCAACGTCGAGGCCTCGTCATGGTTTCTGAGAAATTCGCGGGCCTGATCCCAACGAGCCTCGGGTCGATCACCGAGCGTGAAGAGGGCTTCGGTGCACTTCCACCTGGCACCTGCTCGGGCGATCGCAAGCACCTCGTCGGGTTCGAGGTACATGCCGCCGCCGCCTGGAGGTTGGGCGAAGGTGCAGTAGGTGCAGCGGTCGCGACAGAGCGTGGTGAGAGGGACGAAGACCTTGCGGCTATAGGTGACGATCCTCCCCTTGCCTTCGTCGCGCAGGTGGCGGGCGTGAGCGAAGAGCGGTGCCTGTTCGACCTTACCGTCCAGATAGGCGACTGCCAGGTCAGGATCGGGGGCCGGATGAAGCGTCACGAGATGGGAGTGGAGGAAGCCCCGACCACTCCTCCGTCAACCGGCAACACAACTCCGGTGATCCAAGACGAGGCATCGGCGGCAAGGAAGACGATGGCGCGGGCGATGTCGGCCGGCTCTCCGAGGCGGCCCAGGGGGTGCCCGGCAGCCGCCTGGTCTTCGATTCCTTGCCAGAGAGAGCCTGACAGTCGGGTCTTGACCACCCCCGGCGCCACCGCGTTGACCCTGACCCGCGGGGCAAGCTCAGATGCGAGCTGGTAGGTCATGTGGATGAGGGCTGCTTTCGAGATGTTGTATGCCCCAATCACCGGGGCCGGTCGGATGCCGCCGACCGAAGCAACGCTGACGATCGAACCGCCGTGATCCCCCATCCACTGGCGTACGGCCTGCTGACACCAGATCAGGGGGCCTTTCTGGTTGACGGCCCAGGTCTTGTCGACGGCCCCCAGATCGACCGTCACGAGAGGCCCGGCAGCGGGGTTGGTTCCGGCGTTGTTGACAAGTATGTCGCATCCGCCAAAACGCTCGATGGTTCCCGCGACCGCCATCTCGGCATCTTCTTCGGAGTCGGCCCGGGCGACGATGACGTGGAGCCGGTCCGGTGGCGCCCCAGCCGAGATCAGGTCGGCCCGGGACTGTTCGAGGTTTTCGAGCTTCCGGCTGGTGAGCACGACTCCCTCGGCACCCGACAGCACCAGCTCCAGAGCGGTGGCCTGTCCGATGCCACGACTGGCGCCTGTCACCAGAGCGACCTTGCCATCGACACGAACATCCACGTGGAAAGAATAGCCAGGCGACCATT
>CAZPIZ010000007.1:0-24415 GCA_964586615.1 uncultured Acidimicrobiaceae bacterium
GACCGCATCAGTTCCTCAAGACCATCCCGGGAATGATCGGCGCCGAACCGCCCGACCTTGACGGGTCGTATCATCGAAAGCGCCGAAAACAAGGAGATGTCAGGTGGCTGCGTCGAGCATGCTTCCGCTGGGGACCGCGCTCCCCGACTTCAGACTGCCTGATGTTCGCTCCGCCGCCACGGTTGGATCGGAGGACTTTGCCGGACGGCCGCTGTTGGTGGTGTTCCTCTGCGTCCACTGCCCCTACGTCAAGCGCATCCAGGAAGGCCTGGCCGGATTTGGGCGTGACTACGCCAACTCCGACCTGGGTATTGTGGCCATCGCCTCTAACGACGCCACCTCCTATCCCGAGGACGGTCCAGAAAGCCAGGCGAGGGTCGCCGATGAGGTCGGTTACCCGTTCCCGGTCCTGCACGACGAGGCCCAGGAGGTAGCGAGGGCATTCACCGCAGTCTGCACCCCCGACTTCTTCCTGTTCAATGCAGCGGAAGGGCACCGGGCCCCCCGCCCAAATAACGACCGTCGGCTGGTGTATCGGGGCCAGTTCGACAATGCCCGGCCAAGCAACGACCTTCCTGTCACGGGAGAGAGCTTGCGGGCCGCGGTCAATTCAGTCTTGGAGGGCACGCCGATGTCAACCGATCAGCTGCCGTCAATGGGTTGCTCGATCAAGTGGCGGACCGAGACCGTAGGGCTCTCGATCGGTCGCTGAGCTACATCCTGAACACACCGAATTCGGCGGTTCCCTTGACCTCACCCGAATGGACTGCCGAAAGGGCGATCCCCAGCACCGTTCTGGTGTCGCGGGGGTCGAAGAGGCCGTCATCGCGGATTCGAGCGGTCGAAAAGTAGGCCTGCTCCTCGTGCTCGATCTGTGCCTCGATCAATGCCCGGCGTTGATCGTCGGTCTCGACATCGAACTCCCGTCCCTGCTCCTCGGCGGCCTGGCGGGCGATAATCGACATGACTCCCGCCAGTTGCTTGGGTCCCATCACCGCCACCTTGTGGTTGGGCCACCCGAAGACGAATCGCGGGTTGTAGGACTTTCCCGACATCCCGTAGTTGCCGGCCCCGTAGGAGACGCCAGCCATCAGAGCGATGTGAGGCACTGTCGAGTTGGCAACGGCGTTGATCATCTTGGCGCCGTCCTTGATGATCCCACGCTGTTCGTATGACTTGCCGACCATGTAACCCGTGGTGTTGTGGATGAAAAGCAGCGGCGTGTCGTAGCGGTTGCAGAGTTGGATGAACTCGGTCGCCTTCTGGGCTTCCTCCGAGAAGATGACACCCTGTTGGTTGGCGATGACCCCGACCGCGAATCCGTGCACCGACGCCCAGCCGGCGACCAACGATGTCCCGTAGACGGATTTGTACTCCTCGAACCTTGAACCATCGACCACCCGGCCCAAGACCTCGCCCATGTCGAAGGGAACGCGTAGATCTTGAGGGATGATGCCGAGAAGATCCTCGGGGTCGTGGACCGGGGGGTCGGCTGGACGGGTGGACCCGTAGCCAAGCTTGCGCCAATTGAGATGGGTGATGATCTCCCGGCCGATCCGAAGGGCGTCGTGCTCGTCCTGGGCGAAATAGTCGGAGAGACCGGAGACCCGCGAGTGCATCTCGGCTCCGCCCAGCTCCTCGTCGGTTGACTCCTCACCCGTGGCCATCTTGACGAGTGGTGGGCCTCCCAGGAACACCTTGGCGCGCTCCTTGACCATTACCGCGTAGTCACACATGGCCGGCACGTAGGCGCCACCCGCCGTGGAGTTTCCGAAGACCAGCGCAATCGTCGGGATTCCCATTCGGGACATCTGGGTGAGGTTGCGAAACCACTTGCCGCCGGTGATGAAGACCTCGGCCTGATCGGGCAGATCCGCCCCACCCGACTCGACCAGATTGATCAGAGGGAGCCGGTTCTCCATGGCGATGTCCTGGGCGCGCAGCGTCTTGGCGAGGCTGTATCGATTGGAGGAGCCGGCTTGACTGGTGGGGTCGTTGGCCGAGATGACACATTCCACCCCGGAGACGATCCCGATGCCGGTGACGGCGTTGGCGCCCAGGTTCTTGTCGGTTCCCCAAGCGGCCAGCGTGGATAGCTCGAGGAACGGAGTGTCCCGGTCGACCAACAGCTCGATCCGCTCCCGGACCAACAGCTTGCCCCTCGAACGATGACGGTCGATGTATTTCTGGCCGCCTCCCATGCGCGCCTGAGCTTGAAGCTGCTCGAACTCGGCCAGTTTTTCGAGCATGACCTGGCGATTGGAAGCAAATTCCTCGTTGGCACGATCGACCTTGGTGGGGAGGATCTGCATCGTCCCCTGAGGCTAGTGAGGGGCCGGGCTCTCACCCCTGGAGGCTGAGGTCCAAGGCCCAAAAAAACTCAAGGTCCAAAAAGACTCCTGAGCCAAAAGAACCCTTTGCCGGCCGAATCGGCCCGCCGATGAAACCGTCACCCATCTCGGGACGTCGAAAGGACAACACCATGAACAGACATCCCCGCTCCTTCGATGTAACCACTCTTCTCCAGACCGCACCGGTGGTGCTCCTGGCTATCTGGGTGCTGACGGTCGTCATCCGCTCGCTCTAGAAAAACGCTGCGACAGAAAACCGGTGTCGACAGAAACCGGTAGGTTTCGGCCCGTGAAAGTGGAGTCGTTGCCGTGGACGGGTGACCCCGAGGCCGATCGGATGTTGGCCGAGAACCCGTTTGCCCTTCTGATGGGGATGCTTCTCGATCAGCAGTTCCCGATGGAACGAGCTTTCTACGGCCCCTTTCTCCTCCAGCAACGCCTGGGTGATCCCCTCGATCCGACCCGTCTCGCCGATATGGATCCGACCGACCTCGAGCCCCTTTTCAAGGGGCCACCGGCGATTCATCGGTTCCCGGGAGCATTTGCCAAGCGCACCCATGACTTGGCCAGATTCATAGTCGAGCATCACGACGGCGACACCGCCGGGCTCTGGAACACAGCCGCCAATGGCGAAGAGCTGTACAAGCGTCTCCGGGAGCTCCCAGGGTTCGGAGAGGCCAAGGCCAGAATCTTCGTCGGGGTGTTGGGTAAAAGGCTTGGAATCCGCCCACCAGGATGGGAAGCGGTGGCCGCCGATTGGCCTTCGATAGCCGACGTGGCCAAGTGGGAGGACGTGTTCACCCTGAGGCAGCAAAAACGCGAAATGAAGGCCGCCAAAATGGGCTGAAAGGCTCAACTCCCGGTAACAAAGGACCGATAACAGCCGATCTGAGGAAGGGGACTGAGGCATGATGCTGTCCGGGAATCTGAGCAACTGGTCAGTGGCCGATTTGCTCCAGATGATGCGAGTCACCGGCAAGACCGCTGCTCTCCGGATTGAGGGCACCCGGGCCGGGGTGATCCATTTCAACGAGGGGAAGCTCGCAGGGGCAACCCTTGCCGGCCAGCGACCACCCGTCGACATCGACCAGCTTCGCCGCTCGACCATCGACGCACTGTTCCTTCTCACTGGACCGACCGAAGGGTCGTTCTTCGTCGCCTCCCCGGAGTTCGATCCCGACTCCACCGCGTGGGAGGTGACAGAGATCATGGCGGAGGTCGACCACCTGCGTCTGATCGAGAACGAGATTCACGCCCAGGGTGTGGAAGAGAACTCACCTCTCGTACTGACTGCCGACGTTCCGTCGCCGGTCACACTCCACGCCGAGGACTGGGCCACCCTCGTTGCCCTCGTCCCGGCTTTCAGCCTCGCTTCCCTCGAACGCTCCATGGGACGCACCCGTGCCTTCCAGGTGGTCAACACCCTGCTGTCGCGCGGCCTCACCGTCAAGGACACGGCATTTGAAGTCGATCTGGCGCCACCGGTTCCGGTTGCCGCGCTGGAACCGGTTGAGGAATTCCCGGTTCTCGAGTGGCTTGGGGATCATCCGGCCGAGGGTGCGGTGGATCTATCGACCGACATACCCACCGGGCCTCGGGTCGAGGAGCCGGCCGAACCGGCGGTGACAGACGTCAAGCGTCACCTGAAGGGGGTCGTCGCCTCGCCGGAGACCACATTGGTGTCCGGGGTCCTCGACGACATGCGCCGGCTTCGCACCATAAACAGCTGATCTGGCAACAGGCCCTAACCGAGCGCCTGCTCGATCCCTGACCAGAGTTGGTCGGTGGGTTCCGTGCCAAGTGAAAGGCGGACGAATCCTTCGGGGACGTCCTCGCCCCATCTGGCCCTTCTTTCGGCCGAGGTGTGAACCCCACCGAAGCTGGTCGTTGGTCGGATAAACGGACAAGCAGCGATGAACCGTTCGGCCGTCGGACCGTCGGCGAAGGTCACCGTCACTATCGATCCAAACCCGGTCATCTGCCTCTTTGCCAGATCGTGCTGGGAATGATCCGCCAGCCCCGGATATCGAACGCTTGCCACCGCCGGATGGTCCGTCAGCTTTTCCGCCACCGTCGCGGCGTTGGCGCACATTCGGCCGAGGCGGACCTCAAGGGTCTCCAGACCTCGATGTACCAACCATGCCTCGAACGGACCCGGGATCGCTCCCGCCAGGGTCCGCCATTGGCGGATCTGATCGAGCAGTTCGGCTCGTCGGCTAGCCACATGCCCTGAAACAACGTCGGAATGGCCGTTGATGGCCTTGGTGTCGGAGGACACCACGATATCGGCTCCGAGGTCGAGGGGACGCTGCCCCAACGGGGTCATGGTGGTGTTGTCGGCGACAAGGATCGCCCCTGCCATCGCGGCCTTGCTTGCCATGCGCTCGATGTCGACCAGATCGAGGCGCGGGTTGGACGGGGTCTCGATCCACACCAGCTTGAATCCTCCGAGATCCTGATCGTGGAAGAGCATCGTCGGAACGGCTTTCACTCCGATTCCAAACGGCGCCAGATACCGGTCGGCGAAGACCCGGGTGGTGTAGTAGGCGTCCGATGGAATGAGGACCCGGTCACCGGGTCCGAGCAGGCTGTACAGGACGGAGGCGGCAGCAGCCATCCCCGACGGAAAAGCCACGGCGGGGGCGCCTTCGAGGATCTCCAGGGCGTCCTCCAGCGCCGACCAGGTCGGATTCGACCATCGTCCGTATTGATGCTCGGCTTCGATCCCGTCGGGAAGAGCAAACACCGACGCCATCGTGATGGGCGGGTTGAACGGCTCGCCCGGACCCCGCTCTTTGGTATTGCTATGCAGAAAGTCGGCGAATCCTTGACCTGAATCCGATGGCATCTGATGGACTCTACGGAGCATGGGACCCGCTACCTCCGATCCACCTAACGTGATCCCGGTGAACGACCACTCGAGGGGTGACTCCGGCCTCCAGCCGTTGATAATCGGTATCGCCGGAGGGTCGGGATCGGGGAAGACGACCATCGCTGCGGCCGTCGTGGCCGCCCTCCCCGGGGTTGTGCTGATCCAGCACGACTCCTACTACCGCCATCGCCCCGAGCTCAGCTTCGAAGAACGCTCGAGGGTGAACTATGACCATCCCGACTCACTCGAAACCGAGCTCCTCATCGACCATGTGCGGCTGCTATCGAAAGGTGTTGCGATCGATCGGCCGACGTATGACTTCACCCGCCACCTTCGTGCGATCGAAACGAACAGGCTCGAACCGGCCGCGGTCATCATCGTGGAGGGCATCCTGGTCCTGGCCGATCGAGACTTTCGTGAGCATCTCGACCGCAAGATCTACGTCGACACCGAGCCCGACATTCGCCTGGCGCGGCGCCTTGGTCGTGATATCGAGGAAAGGGGACGCACCACGGCCTCGGTACTGGAGCAGTACTTCGCGTTCGTGCGGCCGATGCATCTCGAGTTCGTGGAGCCGTCGAAGCGTTACGCGGACCTGATCATCCCCGAGGGATACAACCCGGCGGCAGCGGCGGCGACGGTGATCGACATGATCGGGGCCTATCTGGGCAGAAGGCACCCCTCCATATACTCCCCTTCCTCATGAAGAGACCCTTCCTTATGAAGAGATTGGGCGTCTGATGAAGAGGCCGAGCGTTGCCATTATCGGGATCGGCGCCATGGGGAAGGCGCTGGCTACCGGCTTGCTCGCCGCCGGGTGGGAGCCAGACCAGCTTTCCCTCGCCATCAGGCAGCCCGACCAGGTCGAGGCCTTGAGCGCCCGCACGGGGGTGGCGGTAAGCCTTGATCCGGGCCAGGCATCGTCGGGGCGAGAGGTGATTGTGGTGGCAGTAAAGCCCCGCGACGTCACCATTCTTCTCGACTCATTCGGCTCCGGCATCTCGGTGGAGCAGGTGGTCCTATCGATCGCGGCTGGAGTGCCGACCTCTACCTTTGAGAAGGTGCTGGGAGAGGTACCGGTGGTGAGGGCCATGCCCAACACTCCGGCTTTGGTGGGTGAGGGGGTGACCGGGATCGCGCCAGGTCGATTCGCCACCGATGCCGATGTCGCCAAGGCCCGCACCGTGTTGGAGGCGGTAGGGGCGGTGAGGGTCATGGACGAGAGCCTGCTCGACGCCGTCACCGCCGTCTCGGGCACTGGACCGGCCTACGTCTTCTTGCTGGCCGAGGCCCTTACCGAGGCCGCTGTTCGTGAAGGGCTGCCAAGGGACGTCGCCGAGTCGTTCGTTCACCAGACGATCCGCGGCGCCGGCCATTTGCTGACCGAAACCGGCCTTGGCCCCTTCGAGCTGCGCTCGCAGGTGACCTCGCCCGGCGGAACCACGGCCGCCGCCATGCACATTCTCGAAGAGCGAGGCTTCCGAGCAGTGGTGGAGGATGCAGTCAGGGCCGCGGCTCAACGAGCCAGGGAGCTCGGCGCCGGGTGAGCGCCTTTTCGCGGATGGTGGTTGCCGTCGCCGAGTCGGCCCCCGTCCGATCGATGGTCACCGGCACCAGGGCCGGGAGGGGGCTGGCCCGACGATTCGTCGCCGGTGACACCCTCAGCGAGGCTATCGGGGCGGCAACCACCCTCAAGCACCAAGGGATGAAGGTCTCTCTCGACCTCCTCGGGGAAGAAGTCCATTCCGCCGATGAGGTGGAAGCCGCCCTCGCGGGTTATGTCGCCTGCCTGGACGAGATCGCAGCCTGGGACATCGACGGGAACATATCGATAAAGCTGACCCAGCTTGGCCTTGCTTTCGATCCCGGTCTGGCCCGGTCGACTCTCGATCGCCTGGCGGCATCTGCAGCCCGGCTCAACCTCACGGTGACCATCGATATGGAGGACTCGACCTACACCCAGGCGACGGTCGACATCTATGCCGCTGCCCAGCAGGTTCACGGCAATCTCGGCCTTGCCCTCCAAGCGTATTTGCGTCGGACCCCTGAGGACCTGAAACGGCTGATGCCGCTCGGCGGTCATATCCGGCTTTGCAAGGGCGCCTACGTCGAGCCGGAGACGGTGGCCTTCACCACCACCTCAGAGGTGGATGCGGCTTTCGCCCGACTGCTGCACATGTTGATGGGGTCCGACGACGTGACGCCGGCCGTGGCCACCCACGATCCCAAGCTGGTCGAGCTGACTCGTCAACTGGCCCGCTTGCGTGCCAATCCCTTCGAGTTCCAGATGCTCTATGGAGTTCGACCCCAGGCTCAGAAGGAGCTGGCGGCCGCCGGCTTCCCGATCCGCATCTACGTTCCATACGGTTCGAGGTGGTACCCCTATTTGGTTCGGCGTCTGGCCGAACGCCCCGCCAATCTTGGATTCTTCATCCGGGCGTTGGTCGGAAAGTAGGCCAGCAGCTCCAGGTAGGACGGTTGCTTGGGGGTCGCTGCCGGCTGGGAGGTACCTCGGTCGAACGTCTAACTTCTTTGTATGCCCATCGATTTCAGCTTGTCCGATCAGGACGGAAACATCGTGTCAGCGGACGACTATCGGGGAAAGAATCTCATCATGTTCTTCTATCCGGCGGCCATGACCTCTGGATGCACCACCGAAGCCTGCGACTTTCGCGACAACTACAGCGCCCTCCAGAAGGCTGGTTATGAATTGGTCGGGGTCAGTCCCGACGCTCCTTCTCGCAACGCCCAGTTCAAGGAGAAGGAGGGTCTTCCCTTCCCGCTCCTTTCGGATCAGGACCACGCCCTCGCCGAGAGGTTGGGCGCATGGGGAACCAAGATGTCCTATGGCAAGGAATCGGTCGGTCTGATCCGCTCCACCTTCGTTCTTGGCCCTGATGGTGAGCTCGATCGCGAATACCGCCGTATCAAGGCCACCGGACATGTCGCCCGGCTCACCGAAGAACTCGGGGTCTGATGGGCCGGCGGGCCGGTGCGGCTCTGGCTGGGGTGGCTCTCTTGGTCTTGGCGATGGCGGTTCCGGTCCTTGGTCAGACCACCGACGAGATCTGGGATGACCTCGAGTTTCGTCACTACTACATAGCGGAAGGCGCACCCGTCTCAATCAACGAGATGGAGACTCTGGTGGGCTCACATCCCGACTTGCACTTCGTCGCCTTGGCCGAGAACCCCGCTATCGGCGCCGACGAACTGGCGGCCGAGTTGCTCGACCAGGTCGGATCGGGAACTGTGGTCGTGCTTGCCCCGAATGATGTGGGAGTGGTTAGCTCCGAGTATGACGACACGGCCCTGAGCGAGGCTCTCGATGTCATGGTCGCTCAAGAAGATTCGTACTCGGTTGAGTTCGCCCAGGTCGCCGGGGCCCTGACCGGCCAGGGTTCCTCGCCCTCCGGGGAAGGTGGGTTCGCTTGGTTCGCCGTCGTCGGAGTCGGCATTGTGGCTCTCATCGGTTTCACGGTCTGGCGCAGCGGACGCCGCCTGAAGGAAGCGCAGACCTCTCGACTCGAGGAGGCCAGAACCGAGATCCGTCATCAGATGGATGTGATCGCCGATCAGATCGTCAAGCTTGCAGATGACCCTCGAACCGAGCAGAACCCGGAGGCCCTGGGCCACTACAGGGCAGCTTCAGAAACGTTCGCTCAGGCCGAAAGCCGTCTCGCCGCCGCCAACACTCTGACCGCGTTGGAGGATCTGTCCGACGACCTGGATCGGGCCCGGTGGGCCCTCGAGGCGACAACGGCGCTGATGGAAGGGCGCGATCCACCGCCGGCGCCGGTCGACGACAAGCCCGAGCACTGCTTCTTCGACCCGACTCATGGGGCCGGGGTGGAGGAGGCTGAGCTGAAGTCGGCGGCCGGGACTCGCAAGGTGATGGTCTGTCGAGCCGACGCCGAGATGCTGCGGCGCGGCGAGGCTCCGGTGCCGAGGGAGATACCGGTGGGTCCACAGCGGGTTCCGGCTCCGCAAGCGCCAAGGTCGGCCGGTGGCTCGGGCTTGGACTGGCTTGACGTGTTCTCGGTCATCGTCGGGGGAATGGGCCAGGGCATCCCCTACAACTGGCCCCGGCAAACCCGTAGCTCGTCGAGACGGATCGGAGTGCCGTTCCCCGGCCGATCAACCTCAGCTCGCCCCGGACGTGCGAGTTCGAGTCGTTCGAGTTCAGGCGGTTCCCAACCCAAAGGCCGCGCCCGCCGCACTCGTTAACCCTGGTGTCCGGCGCTTGGGATCCGCGACTCACCACTCACCACTCCCCGTTCCCCTATCCTCGCCGCACCTAACTCAATGAGGAGAAGCCATGCTTCGGCGCATCTGGGATTACCTGAGGACCCTGTTTGGCATGGCCGCAGAACGGGCCATGGATCCGGCGGTTGAGATCGAACAAGCCATCAACGAGGCCAAGCGCCGGGATCAGGAGCTCCGCAACCAGGCGGCCAAGGTCATCGCCCACCGCACCCAGATCGAAGCCAAGATCGAAGGTGCCGCCAAGGACGTCGGTGAGGCCCGCGAGACCGCCAAACAAGCGCTCCTCAGGGCGGAGGAAGCCAAGAACGCCGGTGATGTGGCCGCCCAGACCAAGTGGACCAACGCTGCCCAGTCGGTTGCCCTCAGGCTGCAAGCGGCTGAGTCCAACCTGAACAGTCTCCGCAGCCAGTACGAGATCGCCATCACCCAGGCCGATCAGGCCAAGAGCACCGTAACGCAAAACGCAATGCGCCTTCAGGAGCTGGCGGCCAAGCGGATGCAGCTTGTCGGCCAGTTGGAGCAGGCCCGTATGCAGGAAGCGGTGAACCGGGCGGTTGAGTCGATTTCAGCCTCGATGGAAACCAACGCGCCTTCGCTCGAGAAGGTGGAAGAAAAAATCCAGACCAGGCTCTCGGAGGCCAAGGCCCGGGCCGAGCTGCGCGAGGCGACCCCGGATGGCGCCGAGTCCGAGCTGCGGGAGGCGGTGTCGATGGCTCAGGCCGACGCCCGGCTCGACGAGCTCAGGAAAGAACTCGGTCTCGCCTAGTGGATGTAGTGAGTGGGGCGTGGTGAGTTCTAGACCAGATGCAATCCACACACACCGCACCCGCTGAGGAGGAGGCACCACCGACCCTACGGCGGCGGCTGACCGCTCCGCGGACGATCGGTGCGCTCGGCGCCCTACTAGGGGTAGGGACGCTTTTCCTTGGATTCCTCGGGACACTCCCCGAGCACCATGAACCCGAGGTCGGTCGGGTGGTGTTCGTCAATGTGCCCGGATGGTTGCAGGCGGTGTTCTATGTGACGACCGCAGCGTTCATCGCTCTGATGGGCGCTCTGTTCGCCCAGCGGGCCCGATCGTGGTCAAGCGGTGGGTCGGACAGCCGCACCGGGCTCTGGAAGGAGCGGGTCAGGCAGCTGAGCCAGGGGCTGCGGATGAAGACGTTGATGAAGGACCCCCAGGCTGGCTTGATGCACTCGATGGTCTACTTCGGTTTCCTGGTTCTGTTCGCCGGGACCGTCACCCTCGAAATCGATCACATCCTCCCCAACCAGCTCAAGTTCCTCGAGGGCAACTTCTATCGCGTGTACTCGGCCATCCTCGATCTGGCCGCACTGGTCTTCCTGGGGGGGTTGGCATGGGCATTTACCAGGCGTTACATCCAGCGGCCCTGGCGACTTCGCTCCAAGACCAAGCCCGAAGACGCCCTGATTCTCGGCCTGCTGGCCCTGATCGGCATTACAGGGCTCAGCACCGAAGCAGCCCGCATCACGCTCGTCGGTCGGCCCGATTTCGAGATCTGGTCGTTCGTCGGTTATCCGCTCTCCTACCTGGTCCCCGAAAGTGTGGCCGGGACCGCCCACCTCGCGTCGTGGAGCATCCACACCGCCGCCTTCCTGGCCTTCCTGGTGATTCTGCCCACCACCAAGCTCAGGCACATGGTCACGTCCCCCGCCAATATGTTCTTGTCGCCCCACACTCGACCCAAGGGCGCCATGCGGGAGATGCCCAACCTGGCCGAGGTCGAGGACATAGAGAGCATCGGCGCTTCGATTGTTTCAGATTTCACGTGGAAGCAGCTTTTCGATACCGAAGCGTGCACGATCTGCGGCCGCTGCACTTCGGTCTGCCCCGCCAACATCACGGGAAAACCGCTCGATCCGCGCGAAATCGTCCTGAAGGTTGGCGAAGTAGCTGCGGTCAGCGCCGGGGTCTCTCCTCCGGTCAGCCTCGCCGCAGGGATCGTCATCGAGGGGGACTCGATCCTTCAGCGGATCCGGCCCGAAGAGGTCTGGTCATGTACGACCTGTCGCGCCTGCGACGAGATCTGTCCCGTGAATATCGAGATCCTCGACCGCATCCTCGACATCCGCCGCTTTCTGACGATGATGGAATCGAGCTTCCCGGCCGAGCTCTCCAAAGCATTTGTCGCCATGGAGAACCAGGGCAACCCGTGGGGAATGAGTCGTGAACGACGGGCGGCGTGGACCGAACAACTCGACTTCGAGGTCCCCGTGTTTGGTGAGAACACCGAGCATGCCGAGTATCTCTGGTTTGTAGGCTGCGCCGGTTCCTACGACGACCGCAACACGGCCGTTTCCCAGGCCCTCGCCAAGTTGCTCCATCAAGCCGGGATCGACTTCGCGATCCTCGGTCCCCGCGAGTCGTGCAACGGCGATCCCGCCCGACGGGCGGGCAACGAGTACCTGTGGCAACAGCTGGCCCTGTCAAACATCGAGATCCTCGAGCAGATCGGGGTCAAGAAGATCATCACCCAGTGCCCGCACTGCTTCAACACCTTGGCCAACGAATACCCCCAACTCGGTGGGAACTATCAGGTCGTACACCACTCCCAACTGCTGGCCGAACTGTTGCGGAGCGGGTCGGTGGCTTCACCGAGCGGTGGTGCCAAACGCCGGGTCACCTACCACGACCCGTGTTATCTCGGCCGCCACAACGACATCTACCTGGCCCCCCGGGAGGTGGCGTCGGCCGCCGGCGACGTCGAACTCGTGGAGATGCGCCGGCACGGCACCCGCGGTTTTTGTTGCGGAGCTGGCGGCGCTCGTTTCTGGATGGAGGAGCACACCGGGAAGAAGGTCAACATCGAACGGGCCGAAGAGGCACTCGAGACCGGTGCATCCGAAATCGCGGTGTCCTGCCCCTTCTGCTACGTCATGATCGACGATGGCATCAAAGAGCTCGGCAGAGGGGATGACGTCAAGGTCAGAGACATCGCCCAAATGCTGGTCCAGCCCGACGGTTGAACCACGTTTCCCTTCTCCGTTTCCCCTTCTCCGCCAGCGACCACAGCCAGTGGCTAGTCCTATCGACCCGTTTCGGCAGAAGCCCTTCCTTGGGCAGTACCCACCACTTAGAGTGATGGTTGGGTATTAGGGATTGGGAGGCAAACCAATGGCAACAGTTCAGCCCTGCCGCAAAGATCGGCACAACTACAAGGCGATCGCCGGTGCGATCGCAGGTCTGGGAAGGCGCAGCTGCGTCAAGTGTGGTTCGGTGCAGATCGACCTGCGGTCGCATGGCGCCGAGGTCACTGACGGCGGATCCGTGTTCTTCGCCCGGCGTCCAACGCTGTTCTCGCTCCGTTCGGACGCGTTTCCGGAAGAGGCGGCAGCGGCCAGCGCCGGATTCGGCCTAAAAAGGCGGGGGCGCCACTAGGAGCCCGGTCTTGGGGTAGCCCTGTTGCCCGTCGTAGCCTGCACAGGGGATGCGACGGAAATCCTTCAGGACAACGTTGGGCGCCCTCGTTCTGGTGACGGTGTCATGCAGCCCGAGCGCTGAGCCGCCACCGGTCTCGACGGCCACGACTTCCACAGCGGCGGCTCCCCTCACTGCCGAACAGGCTGTCGCCGAGTTCCAGTCGTGTCTCGCCGATCAGGGTCTGATCGTTCCCGACCTTCCCCTAGACGAGGGCGGTCGTCCCGATCTGTCGGCTCTGGCCGACTCGGTTGATAAGAATTCGATTGAGTGGAGAGATGCAATGACGGCCTGTGCGGGGGTAATCGCCTCCAACGGCGCCCTCGATCTCTCCGGGAATCCGGAGCTGGCCGAGGCGGTGAGGGCCCGGCTCGTGGCCTTTTCCACCTGCATGCGATCGCAGGGAGTGGAGGCTTTTCCCGATCCGCCGGCCGACTTCGATGGCACCACGCCTCCTTTTCCGCTCTCGCGGATTCCCATGGCCGACCCCGACCTTGGATCGGCGGCCGAGGCGTGCGTTCCGGCGGTGGGGGCAAGTCCAGCCCGGTGAAGTCCAGGCCGACTGATCTGGAAGTGGCCATTGGCCCTGGTTAACTGATTCCGATGCGCATCGGTTATCAAGGCGAGGCTTTGTCATACTCCGACCAGGCGGCAACGGAGCTGTTCCCGGAGGGGGAGCGGGTGGGGTTTCCCTCCTTCGTGGCAGCCTTCGAGTCTCTTCGGGACGGTGTCATCGAACGCCTGGTGGTTCCCATCGAGAACTCGACCACCGGCAGCGTGCTGCCCGTTCTCGACCGGCTTCTGCCCGGTGAGGTCCACATCATTGCCGAGCACCTGGTGGAGGTCCGCCATGCCCTGCTGGGCCTGCACGGGTCGGCCCTGGAAGGAATTAAGCGGGTCCGGTCGCATCCCGAGGCCCTTGCCCAGGCGGAGGCGATCCTGACCCATTGGGGCTGGGAGCCGGTGCCGGTCCACGACACGGCCGGGGCCGTTCGTCAGGTTGCCGAGCAGGGTGATCCCACCGAGGCAGCACTGGCGCCGGAGCGGGTGGCGGAGCCGTTCGGTCTCACGGTTCTGCTCCGCGACGTGGTCGATCGTCCCCACAACACGACCCGGTTCGTGGTTCTGGTGCCGGGCCAGGTCCCGATCGCCGAGGACGCCGACAAGACGACGGTTGCTTTTACGACCGCTCATACCCCCGGGGCGCTGGCCCTGGGTCTCACCGAATTGGGTCTCAGAGGCGCCAACCTGACAAGGATCGAGTCGCGTCCCACCGAGGAGGCATGGCGATACCGGATGTTCGTCGATCTGACTCATCCGCCCGGGGGTGCGGGGGTGGCCCGAGTCTTCGAACCGCGGCCGCCGACGCTTTACGATCTGCGATTCCTGGGAACCTACCGGTCCGTGATCAAATGACCGGTCCGTGATCAAATGATCAGGGGCCCACAGATTGTCTTTCCATATTCTGTTGATCGAGCCGGTCCTGGCAATCAATCCAACTTTTGATGGGGGATAGCATCCATCGGCGATGGATCACATCGCGGTGCCGATGGACAAGCAATGGCTTTCGGTTGCTGACGTAGCCTCATATATGGGCGTCTCGGCCCATGTGGTGACGTCCATGTTCCGTGCCGGTGAGGTGCCCGCTGTCAAATTTGGCCGGGAGTGGAGGGTGGCCAGGGTCGATCTCGAGTCCTATCTCAACGAGGCCAGAAGGAAGTTGCTGTGATCACCAAACCACTCGATGCTCCGGTGGTCGAGGATGACCTCAGGACCGACCTGCCGTGGCAGGTCATAGTCTGGAACGACCCGGTCAATCTGATGGATTACGTCGTGTTCGTCCTCCGCAAGCTGTTCGGGCACTCCCTGGAGGAGGCCAACCGTCTCATGCTGGCGGTTCACAATGAGGGAAGGGCGTCGGTTTCGCAAGGTCCGCGCGAGCAGGCCGAGATGGACTGCTACCGCTTGCATCAATACGGGTTGTGGGCCACGGTGGAGAAGTGATTCCATTTCTCCCAACTCCCGACGGCATCCTGGTGACGCTGGAGCCGGATGATCTCGATCTGCTCCGCCAGTTGCCGGAGTTCCTGGCGGAGCTGGGTGAACCCGATGAGGATCCCGCTGCCTCCCGGCTCCAGGTTCCGGTTTACCTGGATGATCCCGAGGCTTCCGAGGAGTGGTGGCGTTTGATGGGGGGTGAGCTCGACCAGTCACGGGCGGCCGATCGTTCGGCATTTGCCTTCATCCTGGAGGCGGCGACCGCCGGGACGGTGGCGTCGACCGCGGAAGCAGAAGCCTTCTTGCGGGTCCTCAACGAGGCCCGGCTGGCCCTGGCAGCCCGGTTGAGAGTCGAGGTCGAAGCCGACTACGACGAGCTACCGGAGGATGATCGGTCGGCGCTCGACTACCTGGCCGGCATGCAGGGCCTCCTGCTGGTGGCCCTGTCGGTCGGTGACATGCCCGAGCTCGACGAGACCGACAGGTGACGGTTCGGGTAGTTGCCGAGAGAATGGCGCACGGCGGCAAGGCCATTGCCCACCACGAGGGCCAGGTGGTGTTCGTCGATGGTGCCTACCCCGGCGAGTCGGTGCTGGTCGAGATCACCGGTGGCGGCAAGCGTCACCTCGTGGCCCGGGTTGCCTCGCTAGAGGAGCCTTCTCCGGTCCGGGTGGACCCGCCCTGCATCCATTTCGGATCGTGCGGTGGATGTCAATGGCAATCGGCGGCATATGAGGCCCAACTCGAATGGAAGCGTTCGATCGTGTCCGATCAACTCGCCCATCTCGGGCGTTTGCCAGAAGCTGAGGTCCGGGAGACCATCGCCCCCGGTCCCCGGTACGGATATCGCAACCGGATGGACTTCAAACTGGTGGAGGGGAGGCCGGCCCTGTCCCGGGCGGCCAGCCACGAGCTGGTCGGGATCGAGAGGTGCCATCTGATGGTGCCACCACTTGAGAAGGTATTCGGCGAACTACCGGTGCGCCCCGAAGCGAACCAGGTCACCATCAGGGCAGGCGTTGCCACCGGCCAAACGCTGGTCATGTTCGACGACGAGACCGGGCTGCTTGAGGAGCGGGTCGACGGTGTCACCTTCCGCATCACCGGCCGGGCGTTCTTTCAGAACAACACCCAGGGGGCCGAGGTCCTGGTTCGCCTCGTCAGGCAGGCTTTGCAGCCCGCGGAGAAGGACGTGCTTCTCGATGGCTATGCCGGCAGTGGGTTGTTCGCGGCCACGGTTGGCAGGGTATGCCGGCGGGTCATCGGGGTGGAATCCGATCGCATCGCAGCCTCCGACTTCGAGCACAACATCGGCACCCAGGTATTGAAGAAGAATTTCGAGTCGTCGGCGCCGGTGCTTCCCAAGAGCTTCGATCTGGCGGTCGTCGACCCGCCAAGAGTCGGTCTCGGCAAGGACGGGGTTTCAGTGTTGGTTGGCGGGAGGCCGCGGGCGATCGCCTACGTCTCCTGCGATCCCGCTTCTTTCGCACGGGACGCTGCCCTCTTGTGCGAGCGGGGGTACACCCTCACCTGGGTTCAGCCGGTTGACATGTTCCCGCAGACCTTTCATGTGGAATTGGTTGGCTGTTTCCTTCGAAACAAGGCATGAGCGGAGCATCCGCCCGGTACTAGGTTGAGCCGCCTCATGGAGTTCGGAGTCGTACTTCAGACCAATCCACCCTCCTCCCGTGTGGTGGAGTTGACCAAGAAGGCGGAGGAGTACGGGTTCTCCTACGCATGGACCTTCGATTCTCATATGCTGTGGCAGGAGCCTTTCGTCATCTTCAGCCAGATGCTGGCTGCCACCACCCGAATGACGGTCGGACCTATGGTGACCAACCCCGGTACCCGCGACTGGACGGTTCTGGCCTCGCTCTTTGCGACCTTGAACGAGATGTACGGGCCACGCACGGTGTGCGGGATGGGCCGGGGAGACTCGGCCCTCCGATACATAGGTCGCACTCCGACCACCCTCGAGACGACCGCCGCCGCCACCCGGGTCATCAAAGATCTCGTCGCCGGAAAAGCCGTCGAGTACAACGGGAAGACCCTCCAGATTCCCTGGGTCGGTGAGGGCTGGGATCTTCCGGTGTGGATGGCGGCATACGGCCCCAAGGCGCTCGCTTCCACCGGTGCCAACTATGACGGCTTCATCCTGCAACTGGCCGATCCTCAGATCGTGGAGTGGACCGCGGGAGCGGTTCGATCGGCTGCTACTGCGGCCGGCCGCGACCCCGAGTCACTCACCGTTTGCGTCGCCGCCCCGGCCTATGTCGGTGATGACCTGGCGCATCAGCGTGACCAGGTGCGGTGGTTCGGGGGGATGGTCGGCAACCATGTCGCCGATCTGGTCGAGCGTTACGGCGCCGAGAGTTCGGCGGTCCCGCAGGCCCTGACCGACTACATCCGGGCTCGCAAGGGATACGACTACGACCACCATGGCAAGGCGGGAAACCCGTCGACCGACTTCGTCCCCGACGAGGTGATCGAGCGGTTCTGCCTGCTCGGATCTGCACCTGACCACATCGCCCGCATTCGGGAACTCGAGTCGCTCGGAGTCGACCAGTTCGCCGTCTACTTGATGCACGACCAAATGGAAGAAACCCTGGCCGCCTACGGCCGCGACATCATCCCCGCCTTCCGCCCCTAAGAACCGCGAACCTTAGGTTATAGGCCGCGGAAACCACGGCAGATTGCCTTCAGATTGGAGGCTCTCGAGCCGGCTCAGGCTGCTGAGGCCAGCGCCCGGCGGATCATGTCCCGAACCATCTCTGGCTGTTCCTTGAGCATGCGGTAAGTGATCCGCAACACGCGCCAGCCGGCAAGCTGGGCATGATTGTCGCGCAGCCGGTCCGACTCGAAGGCCTCCAAGGTTGAGTGCCAGGCTCGCCCGTCGAGTTCGATGATGAGCCGGAGCTCCGGATATGCAAAATCGACGCGGCCGTTGACCGGTGAACGCCATGGCAGCGGAAACTGGGACAGAGGCTCGGGCAGGTCCCATTCCCGGAAGAGCCTGATGGCCATCGCCTCAAGTTGGCTCTCGCCGAGGAAGCTCCCCCCGGCCCGCGCCTCGAGCACCTTGTGCATGCATTTCATTCCTGGCTTGCCGTGCCTCGCAAGTTTGAGGACCAAGTCGCACACCTCGTCTAGGGAGCCTTGCCCTTTGAGGACTATGTGATCGATGATTCGCCCGATCTGAAGCGGTCCCATTCGAGCGGCGAGATCGACGCCGGTCCGGATCGGCGATGTCACAGGCATCGCGTCCACCGCCACTACCTGGTCGTCGGTCAGGTCGGTTGATTGATGAACGATGACGTCCGGAAAGCGGTAGGTCTTTCGGACTCGGACCGTGACCACTGCGAGCCCCTTCCTCGCTCCAGGGAGGTCATGCACTTCCGCAGCCGATTCATGAGACACCACTGCCCCGAGAGTTGCGGTGGCTGCCACTAGGCGGCCGCGAACGCTGGGAGAGTAACCAGACACGAGATATAGCCCCGGTTTGATCCGGCTCCACCGTTTGGAATTCACCCGCCTATCGATCGCATCCGCACTCATCCCGTTAGCGAGGGCTTGTCGTCGGGTCGCATAGCCAGATTGGCGGCTGGCAAGTTCCATAACACGAAGTTCAGCGGCGTCCATCATCCACGCAGCATGCGCCGTCGAAGACCTTGGGTCTAGATCCTCGGAACCTGTGCGCGAAAAGCCGTGGAAACCGCGGCCTATAACCTTAGGTTTCGGGTTTTCGCGGCTCTAGGGCCTATTTGCCGTGTTGGGGGAAGCCGAGGTCAACGCCGCGGTGGATTGGGTCGGGCCACCGGGTGATAACGACCTTTTGCTTCGTGTAGAAGCGCACACCTTCGGGGCCATAGATTGGGCTCGCCCCGAAGATCGAGGACTTCCAGCCTCCGAAGGAGAAGAAGGCGAGTGGCACCGGAATCGGGACGTTGATTCCGACCATGCCCACCTGGATCTCACTCTGGAACTTGCGGGCGGCCCCGCCGTCATTGGTGAACAGGGCGGTTCCGTTGCCATAGGGGTTCTCGTTGATCATCTCGATGGCGTCCTGAAAGTGATCCACCCGGACCACCGAAAGCACCGGCCCGAAGATCTCGTGTTTGTAGATCTCCATGCTCGGTGTGACCTTGTCGAACAGGGTCGGTGCCACGTAAAAGCCGCTCTCGAACCCCTCTGGGGAATAGCCGCGGCCGTCTATCAACAGGTCGGCGCCCTCTTCGACGCCCTTCTCGATCAAGCCCACGACCTTGTCGCGGTGTTCGGGCGTCACCAGCGGACCCATCTCTGAGTCTGGATCGCTGCCCGGCCCGGTGCGAAGTTTGGCGATGCGCGCCATTACCTCCGGGATGAGACGATCGGCCGCATCACCGACGGTCACGACGACCGAGATCGCCATGCACCTTTCGCCAGCGGACCCGTAACCCGCAGAGACGGCGGCGTCGGCGGCGAGGTCCATGTCGGCGTCGGGTAGAACCACCATGTGGTTCTTGGCGCCGCCCAAGGCCTGGACCCGCTTTCCGGCCTTGGTCCCGTTCTCGTAGATGTAATGGGCGATGGGCGTGGAGCCGACGAACGAGACCGCCTGGATATCGGGGTGCTCGAGGATCCGATCCACCGCCACTTTGTCGCCGTGGACAATGTTGAAGACCCCCGGCGGCACACCGGCCTCCCTGAGAAGCTCGGCGCAGAACATCGATGGGGAGGGGTCCTTCTCCGATGGTTTGAGGATGAAGGTATTTCCGGCGGCAATTGCGAGCGGGTACATCCACATGGGGACCATTGCCGGGAAATTGAAAGGCGTGATCCCGGCGACCACCCCGAGGGGCTGGCGCATCGTGAAGGTGTCCACTCCGGTCGAAACCTGTTCGCTGAACTCGCCCTTGACCAGGTGGGCGATATTGCAGGCGAACTCGATGACCTCCAATCCCCGCTGCACCTCGCCGAGGGCGTCGGGAACCGTCTTCCCGTGCTCGGCGGTGATCAGCTTGGCGATCTCATGCAGATTCTGAACCACCAATTCCCGGTACGCGAACATGACGTTCTGTCGGCGGGTAACCGGGGTGTCGCGCCAGGCCGGGAAGGCCTCCTGGGCAGCGGCCACGGCGGCATCCACCTCTTCGGGGGTACCAAGCGCCACCTCGTTTTGAACCTCGCCCGTGGCGGGGTCGTAAACCTTTCCCGTTCGGGCCGGTGTACCTTCCCAGGGCTTTCCATTGATCCAGTGGGTGATTTGTGGCATCTACCTTCCTCTCCGGGCTGATTGTACGCCCGGGATGAAGGGGTCACCCGGGTCCGGTCAGCTACCTTTTGACTTCATCAATCGCCCTTTTTGGCCGAGAGAACCTGGCAACGAGGTAAAGGAAACATGAAAAGAACCTACGCGGTCATAGCCATGGTGTCCGCTCTTGTATTGGGAGCCTGCGGTGGCTCCGCCGAGACCACCACCACGGCCCCAGCCGAGAACACCACCACCATCATCACCGAAGCGACCACCACCACCGAGGCCATCCCCGAAGGGTTGGTGACGGCGGTAGAGGATCTTCCCTCGGCGACGATCCAGATCGTGTCGACCGGGAGTTTCGTGACGCCCGACTTCGGAGAGTACGAAGGCAGCGGCAGCGGCTCAGGGTTCATAGTCGATCCGAGTGGGATCGCGGTGACCAACAGCCACGTTGTCAGTGGTGCAGGGCTGATCGAGGTATTCATTGGCGGGGATCCCGCTCCCGTCAACGCCCAGATCCTTGGGGTGTCCGAATGTAACGACCTAGCGGTGATCGATCTGTCCGGTGACGGATACAACTACCTCGAATGGTTCGACGGGTCGATAACTCCAGGTCTGGACGTGCTTGCGGCCGGGTACCCGCTCGGCGATCCCCAGTTCACCGTGACCGACGGGATCATTTCGAAGACCGACTTCCCGGGGGAAACGGAATGGGCATCCGTCGACGCCATCCTCGAACACGACGCTCGTATCCGCCCCGGCAATTCCGGTGGCCCCCTGGTCAACGACGACATGCAAGTTGTCGGGGTGAACTATGCCGGCCGTGATGACACCGATCAGAACTATGCCATCAGCGTCACCGAGGCCCGGGACGTCGTTGAACAGCTCATTTCAGGGGTCGACGTCGATTCGGTGGGTATCAATGGATACGCCGTCTTGGCCGATGACGGGACCTCTGGCGTATGGGTCGAAACGGTGCAGCCAGGTTCACCGGCCGATTCGGCTGGTGTAACAGGGGGCGACATCGTCACCCGAATGGCCGGCGTCTCTCTCGGGCTTGACGGCACCATGTCCGATTTCTGCGATGTCATCCGAACCCAGGGCACGACCGGAGTCATCCCGGTCGACGTCCTCCGTTATGACACTTCCCAGGTGCTGCGGGGACAGTTCAACGGCGAGGCGCTGTCCGAGGCCTTCTCCTTCGCCGAGGAGCTCGAGGAAGAAGCCACCGTCGAGGAAACCACCGACACCTACGACGAGTACGTGCCGATCACCGATGACACTGAATCCATGCAGGTCGAGGTTCCGGTGGAATGGAGCGACATCGACGGCGCTCCCTACACGGACGAAGAAGGGCGGGCTATCACCGATGTTCGGGCCGCCTCCGATCTGGCCGGCTTCCAGGAAACCTGGGGCACTCCCGGAATGATCTTCAGCGCATCGTCGGATTGGGCCGAAACCACCGACGAGGAAGCCCTGCTCGACCTGTATCTCGAATCGCTTCAGTCCCAATGCGTTTACGACGGTCGCTACCCTTACGAGGACCCGGCCTACACCGGTTTCTATGACCGCTTCTTTGAATGCGGCGACACCCTGGCGACTTACATCGTCGTGGCCGCACGGCCCCCGGAAGGCAACTTCCTGATCCTGGTTCAGGTCCAGGCCAACGAGGACCGGGATTTCGACGCACTCGACCGAATCCTCGCCAGCTTCTTCGTCTCGGGAGAAGTCTGAGTTAGTCACGGTCCTGGCCTGGGGGAACCGATCCCTCAGGCCAGGACGATGGATTCTCCTACCTAGCCGCCCCCTGCATCGAGGCTGTGAGCTTGCTCAGGTCGAGGTTGTAGAGAGCGCAGATCACCTCGCGATCTCCGTTGTCCCAGCTCCCCTCGGTGGGGGTGATGGGGAAGACCTCGAGGGCCGATTCCGGGTAGGGCAGACCGACATAGGACTCGAACTCCTCGATGCACATCGCCTGGGCGGCGTCATTCAGGGCCTCGCTGCCGGGGAATGTGTCGGTTTCGGTGTAGTCAAAGACGGAGAAGACCTCGTTGTCGTGCGGCTCCGAGCAATCGACCTCGGGGACCTCGGAGACCTCGGTTTCGTCGGTGTCGTCGAAACACGTTCCGACCTCGAGTGAGAAAACGTTCCCGCCGCCGCAGGCAGCCACCATCAGAGCCGCCAGCAATAGCGATCGAATCTGTTTCAAGTCAGGTACCCCTCGTTCGAGTTGTGCATTCCGGGCGTTACGAAGGTGTTCTCCGTAGAACCGCTAACGCTAAACGAGATACTGGTTGAGCTCGCGCTTCAGATACTTGCCGTCGCCCCTGTGCCCCCGGTACTCGTTGCCGGTGATGATCACCTTGCCGCGAGAGAGCACCGTGTCGACTCCACCGGCCAATGCCATGCCTTCATAGCAGGAGTAGTCGGTTCTCATATGGTGGGTGGCGGCCGACAGAACGTGCTTGCGTTTGGGATCGAAGATGACGATGTCGGCGTCGGCACCAACGGCGATGGTTCCCTTGCGTGGGAACAACCCGAACATCCTGGCCGGAGTCGTCGAGCAGACCTCCACCCAGCGTTCCAGGCTCAATCGCTCCTCGGTGACGGCACCGTGGTAAATCAGCTCCATCCGGTGCTCGACACCGGGGAGCCCGTTTGGGATCTTGGAAAAGTCGCCCTCACCCAGCCTCTTTTGGCGACCAAGCTCGGGATGATCGTCGAAGCAGAAGGGGCAGTGATCGGTGGAGACAACCTGGACATCGTTGGTCGCCAGGCCCGACCAAATGGCTTCCTGGTGGCCCTCGGCTCGATCGCGGAGCGGGGGTGAGCACACGAACTTGGCACCCTCGAAGCCATTGCCAAGATCGTCGAGATCCAGGAACAGATATTGAGGGCAGGTCTCGGCGAACACGTTGAGGCCTTCGTCGCGGGCGTTGGTTACCTCGGCCAGGGCCTCGAGTGCCGACAGATGGACGACATAGAGCGGTGAGCCGGCCAGCTCGGCCAGCTTGATCGCCCGGTGGGTCGCCTCTCCTTCGAGGATCGATTTGCGCACGATGCCGTGATAGAGCGGATCGGTCTCGCCCCGGTCGAGAGCCTGGGCGATCAACACGTCGATGGCGATCCCGTTCTCGGCGTGCATCATGATGGTGGCGCCGTTCTCGGCGGCCTTTTGCATCGCCCGGAAGATCTCACCGTCGGTCGAATAGAAGACGCCCGGGTAGGCCATGAACATCTTGAAGGAGCTGACCCCCTCGCCGATGGCGACGTCCATCTCCTTGAGTGACTGGTCGTTGACATCGGAAAGGATGCAATGAAATCCGTAGTCGATGGCGCAGTTGCCTTCGGCCTTTGCCATCCATGCCTCCCAGCCCTCCATCAGGCCGCGGCCCTTGGTCTGGACCGCGAAGTCGACGATGGTGGTCGTGCCACCCCACGCCGCCGCCCGGGTGCCGGTTTCGAAGCTATCGGAGGCGAAGGTTCCTCCAAAGGGGAGCTCCATGTGGGTATGGACGTCGATTCCCCCGGGGATGACGTACTTTCCGGAGGCGTCGATCACCTCGTCGGCGGTCCACTCACTTCCTCGGGCTCCCATAGCGGAGACTTGTTCGCCTTCGATGAGCACGTTGGCCTCGAAGCTTCCGGCGTGGGTGATAACGAGACCATTCTTGATCAGGACTGACATCTCGCCTCCATTGCCTACCTAGCTCTTTGGGGGTCGCGTTGGTGCGGAACCTAGCTGTCTCCGGCTCCGGCTGGGTTCGTGTCGGAACCGAAATGCGCCTGATAGTCCTCGAGGGCGGCGGTTACCACCAGTCGGGCTCGCTCGGCCCCGTATCGATCGATGATCTTGGTTTCGACCGGTTCGTTCGGACGGAGCTTGTACGTTTCGAAGTAATGGACCAGGCGGTCGATTATTGCGGTCGGCAGTTCTTCGATCTCGTTCACCTCGCCCCAGACCTGATCCTTTGCCAGCACCCCGATGATCTTGTCGTCGGCCTCGTCGTGGTCGAGCATTTGCAGCCCCCCCACCACCCTCGCTGTCAGTGTGATATCGGCCCGGTCGATGGCCCGCTCGGAGATGACGCAGATATCGAGTGGATCTCCGTCCCCGCGCACCGCCGGAGGGCAGAACTGTGCCACCCGTTCGGCGCAGTACGTTCTCGGGATAAAGCCGTAAAGGGTCGGTGGAGAGGACGAGGTCTGCTGGGGCCGGTCGACCTTGATGTACCCGGTCGGCTTATCCAATTCGT
>CAZPIZ010000008.1:0-1556 GCA_964586615.1 uncultured Acidimicrobiaceae bacterium
GTGGGACTGCCGTTAGACGTGGGACTGCCGTTAGACGTGGGACTGCCGTTAGACGTGGGACTGCTGGCAGTGGTGGGATTGCTAACGGCGGCAGGTGTCGAGGCGGAGGTGGTCTACGAGGGCGATGCCCACGGATGCCCCCACTGCGCGGCACAGATCCTCGCCAGAGCTGCCTGACAACCCACGAGCGACGAATATCAATTGCCGAGTATCAATTTGCTTGACTTGAGGATTGGTCCGGACGACTGGGACAGGGTCATCGTCGACGCCGACGGCCCGCAGTTGGTCGTGGCTGGACCCGGAACCGGCAAGACCGAGCTTCTGGTCAGGAGGGCCCGCCATTTGATCGAATCGGGAGCTGCTGCCCCGGCCGAAGTTCTGATACTTGCGTTCTCGCGCCGGGCCGCCGGCGAGATCGCCCGGCGAGCCACCTCACCGCTCACCGCCGCCAGCCCGGTTGCCACCACATTTCATTCCTTCGCTCATCGACTCCTCGAAGCGCACGGAGCCGAGGTCTTCGGATGGCAGCAAATCCCGACGCTATTGACCGGACCCGAACAGATAGCCCTGGTCTCAGAGTTGCTGGCCGGCGAGGATCCCTCGGCCTGGCCGGTTCTCTATCGACCCTTGCTCCGATCCCAGACCCTGTCTGAGGAGGTGGGCGACTTCCTCCTCCGTTGCCGGGAACGCCTGCTCTCGTCCGATGACATTCGCAAGCGCTCATCGGAGCGGCCGCAATGGCGGGCGCTCCCCGACTTCATGGACCGTTACGACACCGAACTGCTCGCCAGGGGTCGCATCGACTACGGAGCGTTGCTCGCCATGGCCGTCGGCGCTCTCGAACAACCCGAGATCGCCCGGGCGGTGGCAGCCCAGCATCTTTTTGTGCTTGTCGACGAGTACCAGGACACCTCCCCAGCCCAGGCCCGGCTCCTGGAGCTGGCCACTCTCGCCCATCGCAACCTCACCGTCACCGGCGACCCCTACCAGTCGGTCTACTCGTTCCGGGGGGCCGAACTTTCCAACGTCGCCGATTTCTGCGACAGGTTCCGTGACCTTGACGGGAAACCGGCCAAACGTTTGATCCTGACAACCAGCTTTCGGGTTCCTGAAGCGATCCTCAGCGGAGCTCTCCGGGTGGTGGCAGGTGGCGATCTTCCGGGAGCTGCCGGACCGGTGGTTCCCGCCCCGCATGCCGGCCGGGTCGAGGCCTACGTATTCGACCAGGCCAGCGCCGAAGCCGAGTGGATAGCCAGCCAGGTGGAGCGCATCCATATAGAAGAGAACCTTGGCTACTCCACGATCGGCGTCCTCTCCAGGTCCAGCCGCAGTCTGTTGCCTGAACTCTCCCGAGCCCTCGAGCGCCGACGGATCCCCCACAACACCCCCGATCGGCGGATGATCGACCATCCCGCCGTGCGGATCATCTTCGATCTGGTGGAAGCGGCCTGGACCGAGGCTGCGGCGGCGCTGAGCCCCCAACCCCGCTTGGAATCGGCCGGCTTGGAATCGGCCGTCAGCCCAGAACCGGCTGGCATAGAGCCGGCCGGCCTGCT
>CAZPIZ010000008.1:1656-10230 GCA_964586615.1 uncultured Acidimicrobiaceae bacterium
GCTTGGAATCGGCCGTCAGCCCAGAACCGGCTGGCATAGAGCCGGCCGGCCTGCTCGAACAGACCGATCGGGCGATGCGCCGGCTGCTTCTCGGACCGCTGTTCTCCCTGCCCCTCTCGGCCGAACGTGACTTGTTGCGACAGCGCCGCAGAACCGGCCACAGATGGGATCAGATTCTTTCAGACGGTCTCGCCGATGCTTTCGAGGTGGCGGCGCTTCTCGCCGATCCAGCCTGGGCGCTGGTTGAACCTGCGGCGGAGGGCTTCTGGAAGGTGTGGACGACGGTCCCGCAATTCGAACGTATGGTCGAGGACCCCGATTTTGGTGACTTTCGCACGGCCTGGGCAGCGTTCTCTCAGGTGCTCGACCGCCAGTCCGAACGCGATCCTTCGGTGACCCTGGCCCGCTATCAACAACTGTCGGCGGCCGAGGATTTCGAGGCTTCTCCACTTCTTTCTCTTCTGCGACCCGGACAGGATCAACTGACCCTTACGACCCTGCACCAGGCAAAGGGCCTCGAATTCGAAGTCGTCTTCATTGCCGATGCGGCCGAGGGCAGCTTTCCCGATCTGAGAAGGACCGCCGCCCTGCTTCGCCCGGAGATGCTTTCCCCGGACCTGTCCCGAACACCCGAGGCATCGATCAGGTTTCGTCTCCAGGAAGAGATGCGCCTTGCCTACACCGCCATGACCAGGGCCAGGCGGCGGGTGGTGTGGACGGCGACGTCGGCGGCCATCGACGAAGGCGAGCGACGACCTTCCCGGTTCCTGCTGGCCGCCTCCGGACACTCCTCTTTCCATGAGATCGGAGCGCCGGAAACGGAAGGCAATAAGCGACCGATCACGTCAGGGGAGGCGCAGGCGATGTTGCGCCGCACCTTGACTGATCCGTCGGCCCCTGCGGTCGAACGCCTCAGTGCGCTCTCCGCTCTTTGCGATCCCTCGGTGGGGCGGTGGTCGGCGGCAACCTTTGCCGGAGCGCCCGAGCGCGGACCAGATCACGGCGTCGTGTCGGCGCCGTTTCGTCTTTCACCGACCCAGGCCGAAACCTACGATCGCTGCCCCCGCCAGTACGTCTTCGAGAGAAGACTCGGCGCCGGTGACACCTTCTCCCCATGGGCTCATTACGGGTCCCTCATACATCTTGTGCTTGAGCGATCCGAGGCTGGGGCGATCGAGACCGGACAGCCTCACAACACTTTGATCGAGGCACTGGCCGTCCTCGAAGAAGTGTGGGCAAACGAGGCAGACTTCGGGTCACCGGTCCTCAACCAGGCGTACAAGTCGAAAGCCCGCGACCTGCTGACCCGAATGCACGAGAACTGGCCGGGCGGCGACGCCATCCCGACTCACACCGAGAGGAAGTTCGAGCTTGAAATAGGTGGGATCAAATGGACCGGACGGGCCGATCGGATCGAGCGGCACAAACCGGGACAGCTGAGGGTGATCGATTACAAGACCGGCTCCAACCAACCGACCCTGGCCGAGGCCAAGGAATCGTTGCAACTGGGTTTCTATCTGCTCGCCGCCGGCGCCGATCCCGAGCTGGCCGCGCATGGTCGGCCCACAGAGGCCCAGTACTGGCATCCGGCCAAAGACCAACCAATCCGGAAGTTCGAGGCGTCCAATCTCGACCTTGTCGAAGCAAAGCTTCGAACCATCGGAGCCGGGATCACCGCCGAGGCGTGGCCGGCCACCCCCGGAACCCACTGCAAGAACTGCTCCGTTCGACTGATTTGCCCGGCCTGGCCAGAGGGGCGCGAGGGTTTTGTATGACGCTCACCCCGACAGCCGAACAACAGGATGTGATCTCGGCACCGCTCCGGCCGATCAGGGTGGCGGCGGGTGCCGGGACCGGCAAGACCACCACCATCGCCCTCAGGGTGGTGTCACTGGTAGCCGAGGCTGGCCTCGAACCCGAGCGGATCCTCGGGATCACCTTCACTAACAAAGCCGCGGCCGAGTTGTCCGATCGGATTCGGGCTCTCCTCAGTCCCCACGTCGAGCCCGGACGCGAGGTCGAGGTCCACACCTATCACGGCTTCGCAGCCCAGGTACTGCGCGAATTCGGGGCGCTGGTCGGAGTGGAGCGAAGCGCCAAGGTGATCACGCCGACCTTCTCCCGCCAATTGCTGAGAGGAGTGCTTCACAAGGTTCCGCTCCCCAACATCAACATCTCCGATCGAAACAACGTCGAATACCTCAGGCGGCTTGCCTCCCAGCTCGGCGATCATCTTCTCCTCCCTGAGGAAGTGGCGGTTCCGGAGGGGACCGACGATGACGCCTGGCAGCTCCGGGCCGACCTGCTCGAAGGCTTGAGGCACTATCAGGCCGAAAAGCGCAGGCTCGGTGTCACCGATTACGCCGACTTGATCGTCCTCGCCCAGCGCCTGGTAACCCAGCACTCCGACGTCGCCAGTGAGTTGAGGCAGAGATATCAGGCCGTCATGCTCGACGAGTACCAGGACACCAATCCCGCCCAGCGAGAACTGCTTCGGGGATTGTTCGGTTCGGGTTTTCCGGTCATGGCGGTCGGTGACATCGATCAGACGATCTACGAATGGCGAGGAGCCTCGCCCCACAACTTCGAGCAGTTCCCCAGCCATTTTTCCAACCCCGACGGATCCGAGGCCTCCACTGTCAACCTCACTGCCAACCGGCGGTCGCTTCCGAATATCGTCGAGGTGGCCAATGCCATCCGCGCCGAGACCGGGTCGGGTCAACCGCCGTTGGAACCGCTCGCCGATCGCATCGGAGGCGAAGTCGTGGTTGCCTGGCACAACGACGCCGTCGCCGAGGCGGAGTGGATTGCCCGCAACCTCGCAGAACTCGCCACGTCTCATCGATGGAACGAGATGGCGGTCCTCTTCCGCAAGAACAAGGACATGATCCTGATCCACGACGCGCTCCGGGCAGCCGGGATCCCGGTCGAGATTGCCAACCTCGGGGGGCTTCTGGGCGTCCCCGAGGTTTCCGATTTGCATGCTTGGCTCCGTCTCTTGCAGACCCCGGAGGATGCACCCGCCATTTATCGGATCCTCATGGGCAGCAGGTTCCGGCTGGGAATGGGAGATCTCGCCCATCTCGTCCGGTGGGTGACAAAACACGAGCACGGCGACCCTGATCGGATCGAGCACGATCAGGCTCCTGGCCGAACCCTGCTCGAGGCTATCGATCACCTCGAGGAAATACCCGATCTTCGACAGGGGGCAAGGGATGGTCTGGAGCGATTCGCATCGGAGTATCGCCAGCTTCTCGAGGCAGCCCAGGGCGTGAGCCTGGTCGAGCTCTGCCGGCGGATCCTCGACCTGACCGGCGCATGGACCGATCTCGCCGCTCTCTCTGACACCGAGCAGCTCACGGCCCGCCTGAACCTGTACCGATTTCTCGATCTTGGCGAGGACTGGAGCCCCCTCGAAGGACGGCCGTCGCTGGCGGCCTTCATCGAATATCTCGCCCTCATGGCCGAGGATCAGACCGAGGAGCTCGACACTGCCCGACTCTCTGGCGAGAACGCCGTCACCTTGCTCACGGTCCATCGCGCCAAGGGCCTCGAGTGGGAGGTCGTTTTCGTACCGGCCTGCTACGACAAGAACTTCCCAACGCAGTCCCAGGGCTTCGACAACCCATATGGGCCCGGCAAGTCCTCGGGAAAATACCTTCCGTACGAATTCCGCCTCGATCGTCAGTGGCTGCCACCGCTCCACCAGGGAATCGACAAGAAAACCGCCGACGACCTTCTTCGAGAGGTCCATCTCCGACAGGAGTGGCGTATCGCCTACGTGGCGGCAACACGGGCCAAACAACGGCTGTTCGTTAGCGGTGCATGGTGGTACGGGCACCCGGAACCAAAGACCAGACCGTCTCGTCCCAGCGATCTGTGGAATCTGGTGGCGCGCTACCCCCGCACCCGGGTGGAATCAGAGCCCGGCGAAGAACCGCTGCCGCCGCTGCTTCTCAGGTTCGAGCCGGACCCACCCGCACCCGATCCTTTGTTCCCGACCGGGTGGGACGCAGCGCTTCGTTTCCAATTGGCCGATCCTGGATGGGCACTGCAGGCAGCCGAGACCAGAGGTCTCGGCGACAGCTTCGCCGTTCAGACCAAGGCCGTGCAACAGATGCTCTTCGAACTGCCGGCCGCAACAACCGCCACCCCCGACTCCCTGGTCTCGACCTCGGTCACCGGTCTCGTCACGTATGCGCATTGTCCAAGACGGTTCTACTGGGCCGAGGTCGACCGCCTCCCTCGCCGTCCCAACCCAGCCGCCCGGGCCGGTACCCGGGTCCATCGCCAGATTGAGCTCCATCAGCGCGGCCAGATCCCCATAGACGACTTCACCCCCGATCTGTACGACGTCATCGATGCCGAAGACGAACCCTCTGGCGTCGCCGGTCCATTCCAGGTCTTTGCCGGGAGTCGCTTTGCCAGGGCGAAGGCCCGTCTGATCGAGGCCCCCTTCGAAATGGTGCTGTCCGGGGTCCGCCTCCGGGGGCGGATCGATGCCGTGTTCGAGCACGAGCCCGGTCATTGGGAGATCGTCGACTTCAAGTCGGGTCGGCCCCGCACCGAAGCGGCCGGCCATGTCCAACTCGAGGCGTACGCGGTAGCCGCCGATACCGGAGCGCTCGGTCCGGCTCCCGACCGGATCACCGTCACCTTCGCGTTCCTCGGCGGGGGTCTCGAAGAACACACTGAGGTGGTCGACGAGCAATGGATGTCATCGGCCCGCGATCGGCTGGAGCAGCTAACCGACGGGATCACCGCCAGGAGCTTTCAGCCACAGCCCGGCGTGGCGTGTGCCGGTTGCGACTTTCTTAGGTTCTGTGCCGCCGGAAAAGCGCACGTCGGAGGGTTTGCCGCGGAGCACCTCTAGTGAGACGAAAACGAAAAGCGGGCCAACGGGGCCCGCTTTTCGTTTTTCGAGGCAAGGGACCTGACGAACACTTCGATCCCTCTAAGACCGATCCGGTCTAGCGGAAGAAGCCCCTCAGCTTGTCCTCGACAGTGTCGGCGGCTTCGCCGGTCTTTTCCTTGATGGCGCCGATCAGACGATCCCAACTGCCACGAGCGCTATCGAGTTCATCGTCAGTGATCGTTCCCCAGGTATGGCGGATCCGTCCCCGGACCTGCTGCCAGCGGCCTTCGTCGGCGAGACGACCATTCCAATCGATGGTCTCCTCGGTGTTCTGTATGGCATCGTTCATATCCGCCATGGTTTTCCCTTTCATGGAAGAGCCTCTTCTGAGCTCCTTCTTCTGCCATTCATTTGAAGTCGAGTTGGTTCCTTACGGTGCGGGTGTTGTCGTCGCCCCATCCTCGACCACGACGGTGACGTCGACACCGGTCCCGGCGTCGGTATCCGTTCCACGGAACCCGAAGTACCAGACCGCAACAGCGATCAGGAGCACAGCGACAATTCCGGCGACGAGGGCGCCGGCGCTGCTATCCCGGGTCACGACAACTTGCCTATCAGATTGCCTATCAGACATGGCCTCATCCTTTCGATTGGCTTCGATGTCCCAGCATCCGCCTGTCTTTCATGGCGTGTGAACGGAGGAGTACCCGTCGCATCCGGCTCGTAAACACGCGGAAATCGACGTTTGCTGATGGACAAAGGGGGTACTCGAAGAACGATCCATCTCCCAAGGAGGCTTTACGTTGGCTGTACCCAAATTCACAGTGCCGTTGCTGAAACCGCGCGACGCCGAGACAATCCTCAAAGAGCTCGATCTTCGCCTTGTGAGCCTGGTGGACACGGCGTTGACTCTGAAGCACATCCACTGGAACGTGGTTGGACCGTACTTCATCGCTGCTCACGAAATGCTCGACCACCACGTGGAAGAGGTGAGTCGAATGGTTGACGAGATGGCGGAGCGAATCGCGACATTGGGCGGAACCCCGATCGGCACCCCGGCCCATCTCGTCGCAGTTCGGACATGGGACGACTACGACATCGGCAAGGCGACCGTCCCAGAGCACATGGCCGCGCTTGACGTCGTCTACTCGGGTCTGATCGAAGGTCATCGCAAGACCGAAGAAAAGGTCGGCCAGTTGGACCCTGTGACCCAGGACCTTCTCATCACTCAGCTCGGGCGATTGGAGCTTCTGCAGTGGTTTGTGCGGGCCCATGTCGAGTCGGGCGAAGGCGAGATCCTCACATCCTCGGATTCCGAGCGAGGCGCCGCGAAGAAGGCCCGGGAGCGGTTCGGAACCTGAGGTTTGGCCAATGAAGGTTTGACTCCCAAGACCCCAACGCCAAGGGGGGCCAAAGGGAAAGAGGGGGGAGGTATTGCCCACCCCTTTCTCCATTCTCGAGAAATCTGGCCTCAGGAAATTCGGAAGGAACAGGTGACCGCAGCCGGGTTCCACCCAAGAGATGACCCGGTGAGAGGATCAGTCCAGGAGCCTCCCGCGCTTTGGTCGTGCCAGGCCGGCGGCTCGATCTCGTCACCCTCGCCTACGACGGTTATCAGCGCAGAGCCCCGGTCGGGTTCAACCTCAATAAGAAGTCTCCTCACCCCGGCCAATCCTTCGATGTCGTCGAGGGCTCGATCCAACAAGAGGGATAGATCTCCCAACTCCCCCAGGTCGAACTGGGTTCCCGACTCTCGGGCGGCCCGGACCGCTGAGAGCACCGTGGCTGCAACCACGTGGCGCCACTTCGGGTCGGCTGGAACTTCCAGAGCTGTTTTGGTGACCAAGACTGGCCCAATGATACGATCAGCACTCCGCAACCCAGGTCACAATTCAACAATGCAACTTCAAATCGACCGCTCCGATCAGCCGGGATGGGCCATCATCTGCCCGGAGGGAGAGATCGACCTCGCAACCGTGAGTCAGCTCGAAGATGCGCTTGCATCATCGATGGTCAACGGTGACACCCATATCGCCCTCGACCTCACCGGCGTCACCTTCATGGACTCGACCGGTCTGCGCGCTCTGTTGGCAGCCAATCAGAACCTGACCGAAGCCGGGCGCCGTCTGGCTTTGATCGTCTCGGGTGGTCCGGTTGACCGCCTGCTGGATATCAGCGGCGTCGGCCAGACGCTCAAGATCTTCCCATCGCTGGAAGCGGCCACGGCTTGATCGGGCCGCTGTCGCTCCGCATACCCAGCGATCCCGTTCATCTGACCACAGCTCGCTCCTTCGCCGGAGCCATTGGCCGGGTCCTCGGAATGGATGAAGGCCAGCGCCAGGACCTGCGGCTGGCGGTCTCCGAACTCGTCAGCGTCGCCATTGGGGCGGGATTGGTGGATTTGAGCATCGTGGCCGAGCTCGTCGGAAACGCACCGGTGCTCCGCGTCAAGACGGAAGGCTTCCCCCCTTCGATCCCGCCAGAAACCTCTGACTTGCTTAGCGCCATGTTTAGCGACGGCATCTGGTCGGCCAACGAACCCTGGCTGATTCGGCTGGCCGTTCCTGACGATTCATGACCGAGTTTCCGGTCCATCCCGAGATAGCCTCCAGGGCTCGTTCTGCTCTGGTGAAGGCAATAAGGGTCGACCCGATCAGGCTGGCCGAGGCCCAGCTCCTGGTGACCGAAGTTCTGGCCAACGTGGTTGCTCACTCCAAAGCCAAGACGGTCCGACTCGAGGTCATAGAAGATGTGACCGGGTGGAGGATCGAGCTGACACACACTTCTGACGAGGGCCTGAGCGAAAGCAGCCCTGGACTTGGTTTCACGCTGCTCAACCGACTGGCTCGTCGCTGGGGTCATCGCTTCAAGGATGGCGAGCTGACGGTCTGGTTCGAGATTCGGGCCGCGGGAACCGGGGAAGCCATCGCCGATCTCGACGATCTCGAAACCCTCCTCCGGGCCAGGGACGATCCTCTCATGAGAGATGAAGCCATGCGGAGGTTCGCCGGATTGGCGGCCTCGATGGCCAGGAGATTTCGCGGCAAGGGCGTCGCCGACCGGGACCTCGAGCAGGTGGCGATGCTTGGCTTGATGAACGCCATCAATCGCTTCGAGCCCGACAAGGGCGCGTTCGAGGCGTTCGCGACGGCAACGATCAACGGAGAACTCAAGCGCTACCTCAGAGACCGGGCATGGTCGGTCCGCGTCCCGCGTGGACTTCAAGAGCTGACTCTTCGGGTCGGAAGAACCTCCGAACAAATGGCCCAACCCCTGGGACGTACCCCGACCGCAGCCGAGATCGCTGTTCACCTCGACGTCGGAGTGGAGGAAGTGATCGAAGCGATCGCAGCCAACTCGGCCTACAACTGGGAGTCGTTGGTTGACCCCGACCCCGACACCGGCCTGGTCCTGGCCGACGCCATACCGGGTGAACCAGATCTGGCCCCCTCTGCCAACGATGCGGTCGAGTTGACCAGGGGGCTCGAGATGCTGCCCGAACGCGAACGCGACATCATCCGACTTCGCTTCTACGAGGACCTCACCCAGGCCGAGATCGCCGAACTCATGGGCATCTCACAGATGCATGTTTCACGCCTATTGGCGAGGAGTCTGGGTCGGCTGAGAACCCTTCTCGACTGAATCACAACCGCCCGCCGCCGAGCCATGAGTTTGGCCGCTCACCGGTGGCCATCGGCAGAGGCCACCGGCAAAGGCCA
>CAZPIZ010000008.1:10330-24412 GCA_964586615.1 uncultured Acidimicrobiaceae bacterium
AGGCCACCGGCAAAGGCCAACCGGCAAAGGTTTGCCACCAATTGGAAGCGGGTACCAGGTACGTTGCAACCTCAACCGGAACCCTGATAATGACGCTCTTCCCGCCAAAACACACGCACATCCCAGCCACGTTGCGTCTAGCGGCTCTGCCGGCCGCCGCTGGCGAAGCTCGTTCGTTCGTCCGATCGATCCTCCGGGAGCACCCGCGCATCGACGATGCAGTGCTGTCGGTCAGCGAGCTCGTTACCAACGCCGTGCGTCATGGTCCCCTGGGAAACGGGCTTGAGATCCTTATCGACCGACACGATTCGGCCATCCGCGTTTCGGTTCACCAGCAGGCGGGCTCGTTCCGGATCGACCGGGCCCCCTACGAAGGCTTCGGCGGCCTCGGATTGACGATCGTCGAAAAGGTGAGCGACGCCTGGGGCGTCGACAATCAAATCGGTGTCTGGTTCGAGATCAGGGACTGATCGGCGAACACCGACAAGGGGATCTCGGGTTTCCATAGAATCGAGCCGAGGCCTTTTCCTGAATAGATCTTCCGGCGACAACCCCCTTCTTCACACCGTGATAGACGTCCGATGGTTGTCCCGTTTCGAGCGAGCCACCCTTGTGTGCCTTTTGGCTGCCGCTGCGATTGCCGTCGTCGGGCTGGTGGGCTGGGTGGCGTCGATTCCGGTTCTGGCGTCGGGCGTTGGCTTTGGGGAGATCCGCCCGACCCAACCTTGGACCTTCCTGCTTTTGATCGCAACTGCTGGCGGTATCCGCGCGGCCTTGTTCAGATCGCCGTCGAGCGGTTGGGGCCGTGTCACGCTCTTGACCGTATTTCTATGTTGCATTGGATTCACCCTCGTCGTCACCATGACCAGAGGAGGGGCGATCCCGTCCTGGCTCCGACTGGTACCCGAAGACAGCCCGACCTCGGGGCTGCCTGCCACCATCCAGGCTGTCATCCTCGGGACAGTTGCCCTCGGCGGTATGTTGGTATCGAGCTCGCGGGTGGCCATCCGGTTGTACGGCCAATCCCTGGCTGTCTTTGCGGCCTTGCCGGCGGCGTTCGTCCTCACGGCTTTCGCGTATGGCGATCGTGATCTCTCGAGGTTCCCGTTGGGCACCGGAGAAATGGGCTTACCCGGTGCTGCCGGAACGCTGCTGCTCGGTGCGGCCGTCTTGTTTGCCAGGCCCCAGGACCCGATGCTGCGACCCTTGGTCAGCGCCAACCTCGGCGGGGAACTGTTGAGATGGCTGGTGCCCATGGCCCTGCTCGTCCCAGCGGTGCTGGTGGGCACGGTTCGGGTGCAGGCCCGGTTTGGTACGCCCGGGATACTGGCGTTGGTAGCTGTCTCGTTCACGGTGCTTCTTCTTGGAGGCTTGCTTTATGCCTCTCGCCGTGTCGACCTCTATGCCTCACGGGGACGCATGGCAGAGGAGGAAGCGAGTCGTGCCACCGATGCCCTCAATCAGGTGGAGCCAGTCGTGTCCGATCTCGTCGACATCCTTCATGCCGGGACCGTGGATCGGGCGGGACGGGTTGATATCTCGACCCGTCACGTCCCGGCCACGGGCCTTTTGGCCGGGGACTCGCTGGCCGTCTTTCCCATTCAGGAAGACCAAATAGGCATCGTCATGGTTGATGCCGCCGGCCATGGGGCACGGCCGGCCCTTCATTCATTGCGAATTCGCGACTGCCTGAGCCAGGCTCTGCGACACGGCGCCACCCCGGCAGCAGCCATAACCGAGGTGACCTGGCTCTTGGAGTCGGTGGACACCACGGCGACGGCAGCTGTCGCCCTCGTCGATGGGCAAGCCGGCCGGGTGACATATTCCCTGGCAGGCCACCCCCCACCTTTCGTCGATCACCTGGGCCGCTTCGATCAAGAGCCTTCGGGCGGTTCGCTCCTCCATGCCCACGTCGACGGTGGCTGGACTGACCGAACGGTGGCGCTCTCCCCTGGCGATCATTTCCTTCTGTTCACCGATGGGGTGGCTGATGTGTTCGAAGAGGGAACCGGGGACGACTTTGATGCCCTGGCCGACTTCCTGGGTCACATCGGGCCGCGCTCCCCCGATGAGATAGCCGATGCCTGCATCGACTTTGCCAAGCAGCGCCAGCGCACCGACGACGCAGCCGTGATCGTGATCAGCGTTGCCCGGTGAGGGGCCGTGGCAATGATGTCAAAGGTCTCAAGCCATGCGACCCGACTCCGTACGCAGAATCAGGGTGACGGGCCCGTCGTTGACGAGCTCCACGATCATGTGAGCGCCGAAGACGCCGACGCCCACCGGAACCCCTTCCGAGGCGATGGTGTGACGCACGTCTTCGATCAACGGAGCGGCCTCCTCTGGTGAAGCGGCCCGGACGAACGAGGGGCGCCTTCCTTTGCGAACGTCGCCGACCAGCGTGAACTGACTGACGAGCAGTACCTCTCCCCCGATTTCGGCCACCGACCTGTTCATCAACCCGCTGTCGTCGGCAAACACTCGGAGCCCTGCAATCTTCGAACCGAGGACCCGGGCGTCGTTGCTGGTGTCGCCGTGGGTCACCCCAACCAGAATGAGCAACCCAGGGCCGATTTCACCCACCACCGTCCTCTCTACCGTCACCGAGGCCCGGCTTACCCGTTGCACGACGCAGATCACGTCTTCTCGCTCATATCTTCGATCTAAGCATCCAACTCCGCTGGCTCCACTGGCCAACCTCAAAAACCTGGTTTACGAGACCTTCGCCCGGGTATAGCCCAGGCGCACACGTACCCAACCGGCAAGGAGGAGCGAAATGAACGACGCCCAAATCGAAGAGTTGTTGTACCAGGCGCTGGAAACCGAACTCGGCGGCGTGCAGGTCTACCAGACCGCCATCAGCTGCACCGTCAACGAGGATCTCCGCCATGAGTGGCAGGGCTATCTGGAAGAGACCGAAAACCACGTTCGGATCGTCGGCCGGATTTTCGAGCAGCTCGGCCTCGATCCCGAGGTCGAGACTCCGGGCCGGGCCGTGGTTCGTTTCAAGGGTCAATCGCTGATCAAGGCGATGGAGATGGCTCTGGAGAGTGGAGACCAGGCTGCCGCCCAGCTCGTCGCCGCCGAGTGTGTCGTCGATGCCGAGATCAAGGATCACGGCAATTGGGAGCTCATAGGCGAGGTCGCGGGCGAGATGAAAGGTCCTCGAGCGAAGGTCTTGAAGGAGGCCTATGAGGAGGTCGAAGAGGAAGAGGACGAGCACCTCTACCACACCCAGGGCTGGGCCCGTGAGCTGTGGTTCGAGTCGCTGGGGATGACGGCGGTCCTCCCACCACCAGAAGAACAGAAGAAGGTGACCACTGCCATCGGGGCCGCCAGGGCCGAACAGTCCCGGGGCGACTTCATCAAGAAGTCGCCAAGCACCATGCCGTCAGGCACCAAGCCGAAAGCCAAGTCCAAGCCCAAAAGTTGAAACGACCCGGACCTGACCTGAGTTCGGGGCGTTTCGTATGATTGAGAGGTGCCCAACCTGCCCGATCGGCCAATCAAGGATGAGCAGCCATTTAAGGATGAGCTGGGTTGGCCGGCCGATGCTCCAACCGAGGGACCGGTCGTGGTCGTGCTCGACGCTTCGAGTCGTCTCGAAGCCAACATGCTGGCCGGTTGGGCCCAGCGTCACCGGCCTCCGGGCGTCGAGGTCGAACAATTGAGGCTGACGCCTTCTCGGCGTCGCAGGCCAGGCCAGCGCACCGATCCGCGCCTGGAGGCGGGCCTCCGACGTGGGGACAACCCGTTTGTCCTCCCGGTCCGGGTGGTGTGGTCGCCCCCCCGGCGCCGCGCCGGGGATGGTGCCGGGAGGCGCAGCGCTTCCTGGTTGGACGTTCTCAGATTGGGTGACCCCCGCGACCCGGACGCTCTACGCCAACGCGTCATCGTGGCGCGATGGCCCGACCGCGTCACCGTCGTGACAGGGCCGGGAGCGTTCGCCGATCGGCTAATCGCCGACTACGACGCGGCGGGGGAGGTCGTGGGTCTGACCGAGTTCGCGACCAGGCGAGCCTGGCTTGCCCTGGAGAAGGCCGAAAGATCGCTGCGGGGCAACCGCTACAAGGTGCCCAAGTTTGTGCACCAGGAGATCTGGTCGAAGGCCGCATGGCGGGATGGGGCGGTGGTCTTCGGGGCCAGTAGAGGGTTGATGGAACCGGCCGCGCTTGCCCGGGCCCGACACTACCTCCGGGAGATGGCTGCTACCCACAGCCCGTTCTTGATCGACCTCATCGCCAACGCCATCCATTGGCTCTACCGCCAAGGTTACGGAGCCATCGTCTACGACCGGGACCAGGTGGCCCGGTTGAACGCCCTTGGACAGGAAGTACCCCTGGCATTCCTTCCGTCACACCGTTCCAACCTCGACCGGTTATCCCTGCAGTACCTGAAATGGGAGAACGATCTGGCGCCGAACCACACCGCCGGTGGCATCAACATGAATTTCTTTCCGGTCGGTCCACTGATTCGCCGGACCGGCGTGTTCTTCATCAGACGGTCCTTCAAGGACAACAGCCTCTACAAGTTCGTCTTGCAGTCCTATCTCGACTATCTGGTCGAGAACCGATTTCCCCTCGAGTGGTACCTGGAAGGAGGGAGGTCGCGTTCAGGAAAGCTCCTGCCCCCGCGCTTCGGGCTGTTGTCCTACGTCGTCGATTCCTGGCGGCGCAACAAGGCGGAGGACGTGGTGCTGATTCCGATCTCGATCGCCTACGACCAGATCCAGGATCTCGGCTCCTACACCTCCGAGGCTTCCGGTGGGATCAAGGAAAAGGAGTCACTGGGGTGGGTCCTCTCTGCGATCCGCTCGCTGCGGCGACGGTACGGCAACATCCATGTGCGATTTGGAGAGCCGATCTCGGTCGCCAAGGCTATGGCGGGCACCGAGGCCACGAGGGGCTCAAAAGAGATCGAACTGGAAGACATCGCCCTGGCCAAGCTCGCCTTCGAGGTCATGTACCGCATAGGCCAGGTAACCCCGATCACTCCGGCGGCGGTGGTGTCGATTGCTCTCCTGCAAAACGGCGGAAGGGCCCGCACGGTGGACGAGCTTGCCACTTCATGCGCCGCCCTCGATGGCTTCATCGAGGCACACCAACTGCCGACCACCGAGCCCCTGGAGCTGGACGACGACGCCGAGGTTCGAAGGGTGATCGACCTTCTGGCTGAACACGGCAACGTCACCACCTTCGAGGGAATAGAGCCCGTTTTCTACCTGAAGCCCGATCAGGCGTTGCGAGCGGCCTACTACCGCAATGTGGTGGTTCACCATTTCGTTCCCCGCGGAATCGCCGAGCTGGCTCTTGCCGGACTTGGGCCAGGGGGGGTTGGGAAGGTCGAGGGAGAACTCTGGGATAGGGTCGCCGGGATCCGGAACCTGTTGAAGTTCGAGTTCTTCTTCCCCGAGAAGGACGCTCTGGGCGCCGCCATCAGGGAGGATCTGGATCGCTCGGTTCCGGGCTGGACCAGACTCACCGCACCAACGGTTTTGGGGAGGCTGACGCCGCCAATCGCTCCCTGGGCAATCCTCCCGTTTCTCGAGTCTTATCTGGTCGTGGCAGATCAACTAGCCACCCTCAAACCCACCGATGAATTCAACGAGAAGACTTTCATAGGTGATTCCATGAAGCGGGGCGAGCAGTACCGGCTCAAGGGCATGGTTTCGGCCGACAGCGTCTCGACCGCGATGTTCCGTCACGGCCTGGCCCTGGCCAAAAACCACAACCTCCTCAAAACTGGTCCCGACACCCCACAGGCTCGGGCCGAGTTTGCTCGGCGGATCCGTGAGGTGATCGAGGCAGGCCGCCAGATCGGCTGACCGGCCCCGCCGGTCAGAATTTGGCGCCGGTCCGGTTCTGGTACCAGTCAGGTCCTGGTAATCGCCACCCGCAATCTCCATGAGGCCAGGAGCAGGAGAACGGCCGCATAGGCAGCCAGCACTCCGAGCTCGGGAAGTATGTCGAACAACCCACCATCATCCTGAACCAGCTTGGCAAATCCATCGATCGCCCAGGCGTGGGGGGTGATGTGAGCCACCCTTTGCAGGGTTGGAGAGAACAACTGGATCGGGAGCATGCACCCCCCCAGGGCGGCCAGGCCGAGACCCAGCATCACCGCGACCCCGCCTGCCTGCTCAGCGTTCCTGAACAGCGTCCCAATCAGCATCGCCGCTCCGGCTCCTACCGCCGAGAACATCACCAGGATGGCGGCGGCTCCGAGCGGATCACCCCAGTTGACGCTGAAGATGATCAACGTGCCGATCATGATGTAGAGACCCTGCACGATCACGACCGCAAAGCGTCCCAATGCCTCACCCGAGACGATCGTTCGCACCGAGGTAGGGGTCGACAGCATCCGTCTTGAGAGACCGAGCTGACGGGTCTGAATGAGGACCGCACCGCCAGAGAGAGCGGTTATGAACATGAAGAGAATCAGCTGGCTCGAGGCCCCCAGATCGAAGCGGCCCAGCGTGGCGGGAAAGAGCGACTCCCCCACGGTTGTGGTGGTCACCTCCACGGTGGGTGAGGAAGCCCGCACCTGCTCGGCGGTCGCCAATGCCACCTCGAAGTCCGCCAACCCCTGATCGGCCACGAACCGGGCCGCGGTTGCCGGCAGAAGCGAAGCCTGCACCGCCTGGGCAACCACCGGTCTCAGACTGGGACCGACGCCGGAGGAGCGGGCGATGAAGCCGACCTCGGCCGGCTGGCCACCGGCAACGGCAACATCGAAATCCGCCGGAATCACCACCGCCGCCGACACTGAGCCCCTCTCAACCGCGGCCAGCAGGCGCTCTTCGTCATCGAAGGGCACCACCTCGATTCCCGGCGCCTCCGATAGCTGGCCCACAACCCGGTCTGCGATCGGTCCGGATTGTTCGACCACGACGCCCACCTCGGGAGCGAAGCTACCTCCGAATTGCAGTCCGATCAACAGGACCAACGCAAGGGGGAATACGAAGACGAAGAAGATGCTCGATCGGTCACGAAAGAGCCGCTTGAGATTGGACAGGGCGATAAAGACGGCCTTCATTTCGAAACCTGCCTTCTGATTAGGACGCTGGCCGCCAACCCGGTGACGGCAGCAATGATCAACAGTGGCCACACCGAAGGAAGCGCCTCGGTTGCCGGTTGGCCCCCGGCCAGATTCCCCAGCCCTTTGATGAACCAGTGATGAGGGGTAAGGGCGCTGATGGAGGCGAGGATTCCGCCGTCATCGCCTATCGGGAAGAAGACGCCGCCAAAGAGACCGAGGACGGTGCCGACTATGCCCTGCATGTTTCCGGCCGATTCCGGGGTCTTGGCGAGACCTGTTGTGAGTGCCGAGATCCCCACCGCGGCCAGGACCGCCGCCACCACCAGTACCGCCACCCCGGCCGGGTTGCCCCATTCGGCGCCGAGGATCAGACGCCCGGCAATGATCAGGACCACCAGCGAGGCCAAACCCATAATGACCGAGACCAGGGCTTTGGCGGCCAGGACGGCTCTGGGCCTTGTTGGTGTGGCGAGAATGCGCGCCAGGGTCCCATCGCGCCGCTCCTCCAGGAGGCTCAACAGCCCCACCTGGGCCGTGAACAGAAGAAAGAATACGGCCATGCCCGCCACCATCGACGTGGTCCCATCGAGTTGGCGGACCCCGGCGGTTATGTCGGTCACACTCACCAACGGCTGTCCGGGGCCGGTGGTGGCCGCCGGAATGACGCTGGCAGGATCGCCGCCCGATGCGATGGCGGTGGCGACGTTGAGTCCGATCTGATCGAGGCTGAGCCCATAGCTCTCGGCGATGGCGGTTGCGATCTGGGTGGAGATCGATGCGTCGACGTCCCCGATCACCTCGAGATCCCCACCATTGCCCTGGTCGATGCCGGCATCAAAGCCAATCGGAATCACGAAAACAGCCTCGACGTCGCCCTCGTCGACGGCCGCCTCGGCGGCGGCCCGATCGGAATAGGCCTCCCACGACCCATCCAGGCCGCTCGAGATGTCCGCGAGCACTGCCGACGTCCGGGGTGAGTCGTTTGCAACGATTCCGAGCTGAGGAGCAAAGGTCCCGTCGTCACCGAAGGCCGAGCCGAACACAAGGTTGAAAATGAACGCCAGGACCAACGGTGCCAGAAACGCGATGATCAGGACCGATCGGTCCCTGATCCTCAGCTTCAGGTCCTTGGCGGCGATGATGAGAACGTTCTTCATTCGTCCCTGAGAGCCTTTCCGGTCAGATGAAGGAAGACCGCCTCCAGGTTGGGCTGCTCGATCTCCACGCCGGTGACGTTCAGGCCTGCTGACGTTGCCGCGCTGAGGATGGTGGCGAGGCGAGCACCGGCGTCTTCGACCAGCAAGACAATCCGGTTCTCATCTGAGGTCGCCTCCGAAACACCCTCGGTGCCTGTCAGGACCCGCACCACTTCGAGGATGGGCCCGTTGCCGCCAATCGAAACCCGGTCCTTCTGACCAAGCATCTGCACGAGCTCACGTCTGGTGCCCTCGGCCATGATCTTGCCCTGATCGATGATCCCCACCCGATCACACAGGCGCTCGGCCTCTTCCATGTAATGGGTCGTGTAAAGCACCGCCATACCCTCGGACGAGAGCTGTTCGACCGCTTCGAGAATTGCGTTGCGGGACTGAGGATCGACACCGACCGTCGGTTCGTCCAGGATGAGGAGCTTTGGGCTGTGGAGGAGGCCGATGGCGATGTTGAGCCGGCGCTTCATACCTCCCGAGAATTCCTTGGTGACGTCGCCCGCCCGGTCCGAAAGGCCGACCACTTCCAGCACCTGGGTGACTCTGTTTTTTAGAGCGTCTCCGGGCATCCCATAGAGCCGCCCGAAAAAGGTCATGTTCTCGGATGCCGTCAGGTCGGGATAGATGGCCAGGTCCTGGGGCACCAGCCCTATATGGGCCTTGGGAGCGACGGCCTTGGGAGTCATCACCTCACCCTGGATCCGCACCTCTCCCCCGTCGAGTTCGAGCAGACCCGCGATCATCGAAATCGCGGTTGTCTTGCCGGCACCGTTGGGCCCGAGCAACCCGTAGGTTTCGCCCGGAGCGATGTGAAAGGTGGCACCGTTTACCGCCTTCAGGTCCCCGAAGCTCTTCTCGAGCCCCGTGGCTTCCAACACGTTCATCTCTTCTCCTTGTTGACGCGATTGATCAGGTCTTGTATTGCCCGCAAATGGTCGGAGAGGGCCTTGCGACCGCGCCGGGTCGCCCGGGCCCGGGTCCGCGGGCGCTTGCCCTGGTAGTCCTTCTCGATCACCACCAGACCGGCCTCCTCCAGAACCTGGAGGTGGCGGCTGAGGTTGCCGTCCGTGAGATCGAGGATGTCCTTGAGATAGCCGAAGTCGGCGTAGTCGGCCTCGGCCAGTACCGCCAAGATTCCCAGGCGGTTCTTTTGATGGATCACCTCGTCGAGGGACCGGCTGGGATGGGTCATGACCGACCCGCGGCGGCCTGGCGCTGAGCCCACAGCCACAGCGTGAGCCCGGCTCCCCCGGTCGCCAGTGTGAACACCAGGGCGAGGACGCTGTAAAGGCCGAAGCGGTCCTCGACGGCCAGCCCCAGCACCGCTGAGGCAAGGGCGAGACCGAAGAAAAGGCCCGACGCGGCCGGTTGCCTATCCAGCCATGACAGGACGCCAAACCCGGCACCAATCGCGACCCAGACCACAACCACGATGATTTCGTCCGGCAGTAAGAGACCGGCGACCGTGTTAACGACCGCAATTGCCAGACCGGTGATCCAATAGGGAGCATCCTTGTTCCCGGCGGCGGGCTCTTGTCCGCGGTACATCTGCCACATGCCGAAATAGCCCGCCGGGACGGCGAAGATCCAGTAGTACTGAGCGATCGGGAAAAAAGAAGTGATCCAGCTGCCAAGGAACACCACCGACCAGACCGCCAGGTAGCGCCACGACCCTTCGGCGAGGGCGCCGCGGGTCTGACGTCGCACCCGCCCCACCTCGGCCAGGATCTCGTCAGGAGTGAAGGCTTCATCGTCCATGGCAAAGCACTTTATGCTGCAAAGTACTTTGCTGTCAAGGCCACGGAAGGGAAGGAGACAGGGTTCGAGGTGCTATCAGACTCGACGTGCTATTTGGGACTGACCTGCAGAAGTTGTCGCGTGGTCGGTTCGGCGCAGCAGAACCATGACTCGGTCAGCCGGGTTGGTTGCACCTCGGGCCACACCGGGGCCGGGGCGCCGGGCTTCACCACCGACCACATCTCGTTGATGCTGCCGCGCTGGTCGGTGTCCCCCTCCTCGGCGACCACCGCCAATCTTGTCTGAAGGTCATCGACCCGCGGGTCCCGGGCCCGCCAACGATAGGTGAGGGCATCGGGGTCATAGTCCTCCACGAATGGCGCCATCTCGGACGCCAGGATCAGCGATCCATCGGGAATGAGCAATCTGATGCTGAGCTGAACAGGGTCCACCGTTGCCAGCAAGTCCAACTCAACCAGGAAGTCGAATATCTCCGCGAGATCACCAGAGTCTGTGAGTGGCGTGAACGGCAACCATGAGGGGCGAACCTGGATCCCGGCTCCTCGAATGACCCGGGTGGCTCTGGCCATGTCGTCTGCGGTGTGACCCTTGTCGAGGACCCGGAGCACGTGCTCGTTGGTGGTCTCGAAGGCAGAGACGACGAAGACGACATTCCTACGGGCCACTTCGGGCCAGAGGTCCTGATGCTCGAGGATGTGCTCAACCTTCACAGTCAGGTCGAAGGTCAGTTCGGGGAAAGCAGTGTTTACCTCTCTGAGCACGTCCATGGCGTAGCGAGGAGCGTTGAGGAAATCGGGATCGCCGAAAGTGACGTGGCGGGCCCCCATCTCGACCAGGGCGGAGATGTCGGACATGACGTTCTCCAGTCCGGTCACCCGGTAGCGACCGTCGTACACCGCCGGGATCGGACAATGACGGCAGCGATGACGGCAGCCGTGGCTGGCCTCGACGTACCCGGCCAGCCGAGCCTCACCCTGGAACTCCAAACGGGCGTAACTCTCGAGACCTGGCAACAGGTGGCGGGCCGGCCGCTGGAAGGTCTTTCGGCCGAGATCTACCCGAACCGCTTCCTCGCCTCCCTCGGGGCCAAACGCTGGCTCGCGGCCAAACTCTGGCTCGATGCTTGCGGCCCACGACGCCAATTCGTCTTCGTACTCGCCCACGATCAAACGGTCGGCCAGTCGTCCCACCGTTCGATCGGCCCCTACTGCCGCATAGAGACCGTAGAAAGCGATCGGAACGTCGGGTCGGGCGGCGCGGAGCCTGGTCGCCGCCTGAACCGCAAGACGCATGGCGGTGTGCATGGGAACGGAGAACCCGACCGCCTCGGCCCGTTGGAAACGAGGCTCGTCCCATTCCTCGACCGCCAGGTCCAGACATTCCACCTGATGACCATCCCGGATCAGCCGAGCAGCCGGTGAGGCAAGATGAAGAGGCTGATGCCCGAGTTCGTAGGTGGAAACGAGAAGGACCCGCACTTCCCCGATGTTAAGGAGTTCCAGGGATGACCTATTAGCTTGCGCCAGACCGCCAAATTGCGGGATTGGCTCATGACTCAAGGCCGAGTCCCGATTACCGTCTCCGAGGTGAGTGGCGCCTACCGAGTGTTTCCTTCGGGGACGCTCTATGTCCATGACTATGGCGGGGAGGGTGATCTCATCGTCGCCATTCATGGGCTGGGGGGCGCCCATGTCAACTGGATGCCGCCGGCGTCAGGGTTGGCCCGGACCGGCCATTTGATTGCCCCCGATCTTCCCGGTTTCGGGTACTCACCACCCCGGCGGTCGTACTCGGTCTCCAGCCACGCCCAAGCGGTTGTCGAAGTCCTGGAATCGCTCGGCCGTCCGGCGGTTCTCATGGGGAATTCTCTTGGTGGTCTCATCACCATCGAAGTTGCGGCCTCCCGTCCCGATCTGATCGATCGTCTGGTTCTGGTGGCCCCGGCCACACCGCCCCGTTGGGACGACCAAAGAATCGACCGGGTGGTAGCGAAACGCCTTCTGCTGCAGGGAATCCCGGCTGTTGGCCCTGCGGCGATCAGCCGCTACTGGAAAGCAACCACCCCCGCCGGCCAGATGCGGGACACGCTGGCCGTCGTCTGCGCCCACCCCGAACGGGTTCCACGCTCGATAGTCGAGCCGTGGCTTCAGCTGGCGTCGGCCCGGCGTCAGCAGCCGTGGGCAATCGACGCTCTCGTGAAATCAGGTCGATCGGCGGGAGCGATGATTGCCCGGCGGGCCCGGCTCGCCAGAACCGTGGGTCAGATCACGGCTCCCACACTTATCATCCAGGGCGCCCGTGATCGAGTGATCCCTGCCTCAAGCATCGAGTGGCTAACTCGGGTCCGACCCGATTGGAGCCTGGTGGTAATGGAGGACAGCGGCCACTGTCCCCAGATCGAATCACCGAAGGAGTTCGTCTCCATCTATGACGGCTGGGCCGGCCAGACCCTCACCAAAGATCAGCCCCTCACCAAACAGGCAACTGCCGCCAGTTGAGCAGCGCCCTGGGCCCCGAAGGTGTCCCCGATGGACTGATAGGCTCGCTGCCATGACCGACCCGGAGTCGATCGCCCAAAACCAGGAAGACGCCGCCGAGTTAGCCCGAACCCTGCCCGACGACTTCGTAGACCAGTTGTACGACGCCGATCCTGAGGAGACCCGGGAGTGGATCGACTCTCTCGACTCCGTCGCCGCCGGCCATGGCCCGGTGCGGGCCCGCTATTTGTTGGCCAAATTGCTCGAGCGGGCCCATCAGAAGAACCTGGGGATGCCACCCACCATCACCACCCCCTATGTGAACTCGATTCCTCCCGGCGACGAACCCCTATTCCCGGGCGATGAGCACCTCGAGCGGCGCATCCGGCGGTTCATCAGGTGGAACGCAGCCGTCATGGTGATTAAGGCCAACCATCGCGAGAAGGGGATCGGCGGCCACCTATCCACATTCGCATCTTCGGCGACCCTCTACGAAGTCGGCTTCAACCACTTCTTCAGGGGGAAGGCCGACGGCCGGCCCGGCGACCACGTCTATTTCCAGGGTCACGCCGTTCCCGGCATCTACGCCCGGGCGTTTCTCGAGGGAAGGCTCGACGAACAACAACTCGACAACTTTCGATTCGAGATCGGCGGGCATGGGCTGTCCTCCTACCCCCACCCCCGGCTCATGCCCGACTTCTGGGAATACCCGACGGTGAGCATGGGGCTCGGTCCGATCAACTCGATCTACCACGCCCGCTTCAATCGCTATCTGCACAACCGCGGGATCGACGACACCTCCGATTCGAAGGTGTGGTGCTTCCTCGGCGACGGTGAGGTGGACGAGCCCGAAACCCTTGGCGCCATCTCCCTGGCCAGCCGCGAAAAGCTCGACAATCTCATCTGGGTCATCAACTGCAACCTCCAGCGACTCGACGGCCCGGTGCGGGGCAGCGGAAAGATCATCCAGGAACTCGAATCCGTGTTCCGGGGCGCAGGCTGGAACGTGATCAAGGTGATCTGGGGCAGCGGTTGGGACCCGCTCCTGGCCGCCGATCGCGAGGGAGCCCTGGTGCAGGTGATGAACGACACCGTCGACGGCGAGTACCAGCGCTACAAGGCCGCGGATGGCGCCTACGTCCGCGAGCACTTCTTCGGAAAGGACCCGCGGGCGTTGGCCCTGGTGAAGGATTGGACCAACGAGGAGATCTGGGCGTTGCGTCGGGGAGGTCTGGACTACCGCAAGCTTTACGCCGCTTACAACCTGGCGACCGAGCTGACCGGAGCACCCACCGTCGTCCTTGCCAAAACCATCAAAGGGTGGACCCTCGGCCCGGACGTCGAAGGCCGCAATGCCACCCACCAGATCAAGGAGCTCACCAACGCTCAGCTCCGCGAGCTCAGAAACCGGCTTCATCTCCAGGAGGAGATCCCGGACTCGGCCCTCGAAGGCGATAAAGAACCGCCGTATCTGCGCCCGGCCGAAGGCTCCCCCGAGCATCAGTACCTCCATCAGCGCAGGAAGGCCCTCAACGGGTACCTCCCAAGTCGCCAGGTCCAGACCCGGGTGCCATTGCAACTACCGGGCCCGGAAGCCTTCG
>CAZPIZ010000009.1:0-4886 GCA_964586615.1 uncultured Acidimicrobiaceae bacterium
ACTCGGACCAAACGGACCCACGATGAATGCCTGGGGGCAGGGATGACCGGGAACGTCATATGTGACCTCGACGGGGTGGTCTACAAAGGGAAGGAAGCGGTGCCGGGAAGCGCCACCGCTCTCTCGGCTCTCGAGGCCGCGGGATGGAAGATCATCTTCTCGACCAACAACTCCGCTCGTACACCCGAGAATGTGGCCGAACGCATCCGGTCGATAACCGGGTACCCGGCTCATGCCGGACAGGTGCTGACCTCGGCCGCCGCCGCCGCCGATCTTCTTTCAGATTCAAAACCCAGAACTTTCGTGCTTGGTGGGACCGGGTTGGTGGCCGCCCTGGAAAGGGAGGGAGTGCCAGTAGCCGAGCGAGGTGCCGAAGCGGATGCCGTCGTTGTCGGTCTAGCCACGGACCTCACCTACAGCTGGCTGCGGGAGGCCTCGTCGGCCGTGATGAGAGGGGCGCGGCTCGTCGCCACCAATCACGATCCAACCTTTCCAACCGAAGATGGCTTGTGGCCCGGGGCCGGATCGATCGTGGCGGCGATCGAGACGGCCACCGGGGTCAAGGCCGAGTTGGCCGGTAAGCCCTTCCCCCCGATGCGAAACCTCATTCGTCGGAACCTGGGACCGGGTCCGATCTGGGTGGTCGGCGATCGGGCGGATACCGACCTGGCTCTGGCATGGGCTGAACCGGGCTGGCATGCCGCCCTGGTGCTGACGGGCGTTTCGATTGCGGACGAGAACCTGGATCCTGGCCCGGAAATCGTGGCCAGGGATCTGGCCGAGGTGGCCCGCGTGCTTCTTGCCTAGCGGTTGATCCGCCCGAGGGGGTAGTGGGTGTCAACCGCGGTGCTGTGGATCCGCAGGTTCCTTCGAGCTGCCACGGCGACCACCATTCCGAAGATGAACCCGGCTACATGGGCTTCCCAGGCGATGTTCGTGTCGCCCCCAACCAAGAGGAATTGAGAGAAGAACCATATTCCAAGGAAGAGCATGGCAGGCAGGGCGAACGGCCAGAAGAAGAAGGGCGGGATGATGGAGGTGACCCTTGCCTTGGGGAAGAGGACGGCATACGCCCCCATGACCCCGGCGATGGCGCCGGAGGCACCCACTACCGGAAGGGTCGACTCGGGTTGCAACAGGATGTGGGCCCCCGAGGCGACCAGACCCGCCACCAGATAGAACACCAAATAGGGGAGGTGGCCGAACGCGTCCTCGATGTTGTTTCCGAAGATGAATAACACCCAGAGGTTGGAGAGGAGATGGCCGATGCCGCCGTGGAAGAAGATCGAAGCGAGGATCGAGAACCAGATGTTTTTCGATGCAAAGAATGGACTGTCATCTTCCGAACAGGGGGCTCCGCTGATCTCGGCGGACGAAAGGGGTTCTCCGGTTGTGATCTCGCATGGAATCGAGGCGGCCTCGTATATGTGCTCCTCGCCGCTTTGGACGAAGAAGAAGGTCAGGATAGAGACGGCGATGATGAGCCACGTAAAGAACGGCGATCTCCGGCTCGGGTTTAGGTCTCGAATGGGAAGCAAGACGCTGGTCCTTCGGTAGAGGAGGCGATAATGGAACCATGGATGCTACGACCGACCTTGAATTCCTGGGCCAGCAGCTGGAAGAACTGGCGGCGATCGATCCTGCTGCCGCAGCCGATCTGGCCACAACGCTGGCCGATGGACTTGCCAGAGCGCTAGACGCCCTGGAGGAAGGGTCTGAAGCCTGACGACTCAGAGCCGGGTCCGCCTTGACCAGGAAATGGTGAGAAGGGGCCTGGTCCGAAGCCGCTCCGAGGCGCAGCATCTCATAGAAGCGGGAAAGGTAGCCGTCGTCGGTGTCAACCGGCCGAAGCCCGCAAGTTCGGTGACAACCGAGACGACCATCGAGTTGGCCACTGGTGAGAGGTTTGCCAGTCGCGGTGGCGAAAAGCTGGCGGCGGCTCTCGACCGGTTTGAGATCGAGGTCGTTGGGAAGAGGGCCGTTGACGCCGGTGCGTCCACCGGGGGTTTTACCGACTGCCTAGTCCGACGAGGAGCCCGCCAGGTCGTGGCGGTGGACGTGGGTCGGGATCAGCTCAGACCGGAGCTGCGCCACGATTCGCGGGTGACGGTCTTCGAGGGATTGGATATCCGCCAGGCCAACGCCATCCGGCTCGGGGGTCAGTTCGATCTGATCGTCGCCGATCTGTCGTTTGTGTCTCTTTGCGGAGTGGCATCGGCTCTGGCCGCGTTGGCGATGCCGGCGGCGGATGTGATCGTCCTGGTCAAACCCCAATTCGAGGTTGGAAAGGACCTGGTAGGAAGGGGGGTGGTCGGGGACCCCGGGCTACGGCAGACCGCGGTCGACAAGGTCATCCACTGTTTTGAGGCCGCCGGGCTCGATACCGTGGAGGTTATGGAATCGCCGGTGACCGGCGAACATGGGAATCAGGAGTACTTGTTGTGGGCCAGGAAGCTGTAAGGGCCAGGAAAGCTATGAGGCAGTAGAGCGATGAAGCTCGGAATCGTCATACATGCCGGCCGCCCGGAGCCGGCCGAATTCGCCAGACGCCTGGCCGAAGCCGCCGAAGCCCGGGGTCACACCGTTGTCGGCGACGAGACCACGGCCCGCCTCCTGGGACGAGGGGTCGAGGCTGGAGACCCCGAGGTTGTCGTCGCCTCCGGGGGCGATGGGACGGTATTGGCGGCGGTGCAGAAGGCCATGACACTGGACGTACCGGTTCTGGCCTTCAACCTCGGCACCATCGGGTTCCTCGCCGACGCCGAACCCGGCGACCTCGACCGGGTCCTCGACGCCCTCGGAGCGGGCCAACTCTTCGAGCGGCGGCGAATGACGATTAGGGCTGTCCTCAATGATGGGACGGAGGCGGTCGGCATCAACGATGTCGTAGTTGAGAAGATCGAGAGCCAGCGCCTGGTCGCGCTACAGGTGGCGATTGACGGGGAACCGTTCCTCACCTACCGGGCCGACGGCCTGGTGGCGGCAACCTCGATCGGGTCGACCGCCTACAACTTCTCTGCCGGCGGCCCTCTGGTCGATCCCCAGGTCGAGGCGGTGATGCTTACGCCGGTTGCGTCCCATTCCTTGTTCAGCCGGACCCTGGTTCTCCCGACCACGGCCCGGATCCGGATCAGCGTGACCGCCGATCGTCCGGTCAGGGTGTCGATCGACGGAGTCGAGGCGGGTTCTCTGACCCAGGGCGGTCATGTCGATATCTCTTGCGCTGAGCGCTCGGTGCGCTTCCTCACCCTGAACCCGTCGACGTTCGCTGCGACCGTGAAGCACAAGTTTCGACTGAGCTGATGCTCGACGAACTGGCGGTTCGCAACCTTGGCGTGATCAAAGAGGCAACGCTCTATCCGACCGCGGGCCTAACGGTCATCACTGGCGAGACCGGGACAGGAAAGACGCTGCTGCTGGGAGCGCTGCGGCTGTTGCTCGGAGCCGAGGGACGGCCCGATCTGGTGGGTCCGTTCGGTGAGGAAGCATCGGTCGAGGGAAGGTTCATCGAGGGCGACCGAGAGGTGGTCGCCGTCCGACGTCTTCAGAGAGAGGGGCGAAGCCGGGCATACCTGGATGGCTCGATCGCTTCCACCAGGATTCTGGCCACCGAACTAGCCGGGATCGAAATCATCGGCCAGCACGATCAGCTCTCGCTGACCAGATCGGCCGAGGTGCGAGCCATGATCGACGCCAACCTGGATGGCCCCGGCCGCACCCTGCTCCACGGCTACCGGGAAACCCGTAGTAAGTGGGAGCGGCTCATCGCGGACCGTGACCAGTTGGGAGGTGACCAGCGGGCTCTTGCCCGTGAGCTCGATCTGGTCCGTTTTCAGGCCGAGGAGATAGCACGGGCAGGATTCGTGCCAGGCGATGACCAGGAGCTGGAGGTCCGGGCCAACAGACTTCGCAACACCGAAGCCCTTTCGTTGCATCTCAATGTGGCCCGGACCGGCGTGGAGTCAGGAATTGATTCGGTGGGTGGCGTGGTCGGAGAACTTCGCCGGGCCCTCCGTATCGATCCCGAGCTGGCGGCGCTAGTTGAGCGGACCGAGATGGCATCGGAAGCACTGTCCGAGCTCGGTCGACAATTGCGCATCACGTCCGACCAGATCGCCGCCGACCCGGAGCAACAGGAGTTGGTGGAGGCGCGCTTGACCCTTCTTGGTGACCTGCGCCGCAAATACGGATCGGATCTTCGTGAGGTACTTGCGTTTGGCAAGTCGGCAACGGAGCGGGCGGGAGAGCTGGCCGGTCTTCTCGATCGGGCGGCCACGATCGACTCCGACCTGGCCATGACCCGAAAAGAGCTGGAGGAGACGGCCCTGCTCCTGACCGCCGCCCGGAAGAAAGCCGGGTCGAGGCTGACGAAGGCGGCCGTCAAGCACTTACTGGAACTGGGATTCGCAGATCCTCTTTTGAGCCTCGACCTCGGGGAGGCCGAGCTGGGTCCATGGGGAGCGGACGATGTCCGTCTTCTCTTCGCTTCCGACTCCAGGCTCGCCCCCGGGGAAGTGGGAAAGGTCGCCAGTGGAGGCGAACTATCCCGGCTGGTGTTGTCCCTGCGGTTAGCCGGCACCCAGGGGGCCGGGGCGTCGGTGCTGGTGTTCGACGAGATCGACTCGGGAATCGGCGGTGCCACGGCCCTGGCCATGGGTCGAAAGCTGGCCGCCCTGGCTAGAGAGCGCCAGATTCTTTGTGTGACCCACCTCCCCCAGGTGGCGGCCTTTGCCCAGACCCATTTTGTGATCGAGCGGGAGGGTGCAACGGCAGCCGTGAGACTGGTCGAGGGAGGGGAGAGGACCGCCGAACTGGCGCGGATGCTCGCCGGTCTGCCCGACTCCGATCGGGGCAGAGAGGCTGCCGCCGAGTTGTTGGAGTTGGCC
>CAZPIZ010000009.1:4986-24145 GCA_964586615.1 uncultured Acidimicrobiaceae bacterium
TCTGCCCGACTCCGATCGGGGCAGAGAGGCTGCCGCCGAGTTGTTGGAGTTGGCCGAGCGGGGCTAAAGGCCTCTCCTAACCGTTCTCGCGCGGCGATCTGGGGCTCTGACCCCATCGTGCCGCGCCAAAACGGGATGGATCGGGTGGATCTAACCTTCGGGCATGGAAGAGATCCTCATCAAGCACGACGGGCCGGTCACCCGGTTGGTCTTGAACCGTCCGCAACGTCGCAACCCCCTCAGCCTCCGAATGATGGGAGAGGTCATCGACGCGCTGGCCGAGGTCGGTGAGGACTCCCGGGTCGTGGTGATTTCTGGAGAAGGACCGGCGTTCTCGGCAGGGCACGACCTTTCCGAGATGGTCGGGGCCGATGTCGGTCTCATTACCCAGCTCTTTGAGCGCTGCACCCAGATGATGGAAGCCGTCCAGGCGATTCCGCAGCCCGTTATCGCCCGCGTACATGGCGTGGCAACTGCGGCCGGGTGTCAGTTGGTGGCCTCATGTGATCTGGCTGTGGCCGCCGACACCGCCCGGTTTGCCACTCCCGGCGTCAAGATCGGACTGTTTTGCTCGACCCCGATGGTGCCGCTGTCGCGGGCCATCGGTCGCAAGCGGGCGATGGAGATGCTGCTCACCGGTGACTTCATCGATGCGGCAACGGCTTCGGACTGGGGCTTGGTCAACCGGGTGGTGCCCGAGAGCGAGCTCGATTCAGCCGTCGACGAATTGGTCGATGCGATCACCCGGTCGAGCCAGTTGGTGGTTGGCATCGGCAAGCAGGCGTTCTACACGCAGATCGAGCTCGATCAGCACCGGGCTTACGGGCACACCAAGTCGGTCATGACCGCCAATGCTGTTCTGGAAGACGCCCAGGAAGGGATGTCTGCTTTTCTCGAGAAACGCAAGCCCGAATGGAAGAATCGGTGACGGTTCCGCCGCCCGACCCGACTTCGGTCACCCAACTCACCCCATTGCTCTTGCTGGAGCGGGCCGCAGATGTCTTTCCCGACAAGGTCGCCATCATCTACCGCGACCGCGAGCTGACCTATCGCCAGTTCAAGGAGACGACTACCAGGGTCGGCCGAGCATTGCTCGCTTCGGGCATCGGCGCGGGTGATCGGGTGGCTTACCTGATGCCGAACCTGCCCGAAATGCTCATTGCCCATGTGGCGCCGCCGCTGATCGGGGCCATGCTGGTGGCGATCAACACCCGCCTATCCGGTCCCGAAGTGGCAGACATCCTCGGGCACTCGGGGGCATCGATGCTGGTTGTCGACTCGGAGTTGTTTCCGCTCGTGGCACCGCATCTGGCCGACCTGGCCGACCTTCGAGAAGTGGTGGTGGCAGACGACACCGGTATAGGGGTGCCTGCTGGCACCACCGACTACAAGGAGTTCCTTGCCAGGGGAGACGACCAGCCTCTCGACTATCGGGTCGACGATGAGCATCGGCCGATATCGATCAACTACACGTCGGGCACCACCGGAAAGCCCAAGGGGGTCGTGTACACCCACCGCGGCGCTTACCTCAACGCCCTCGCCGAGTTGTTCCACTCCCGTCACCACCCCGGCTCGGTCTACTTGTGGACACTGCCCATGTTCCACTGCAACGGTTGGTGCACCACGTGGGCGATTAGTGGGGTTGGCGGCACCAACGTCTGTCTGCGGGCGGTCGACGCCGGGGTGATCTGGGACTTGATCGGGAGCAAAGGCATCACCCATCTCAACGCGGCGCCGACCGTTCTGATCTCGCTTGCCAACCATCCGGCTGCCCGGCCCTTTGGGCGACAATTCACAGTGACCACCGCCGGGGCCCCGCCAAGCCCGACGATCATCGGCCAAATGACGGCGCTGGGAGCCGATGTGGTCCATGTGTATGGCCTCACCGAGACCTATGGCCCCTACACGGTGTGCGAGGTGCAAGACGGTTGGGATGGCGAGGAGGACCAGAAGGTGCGGTTGATGGCACGCCAGGGCGTTGCCTATGTGGGCGCCGATCCCATCCGGGTGGTCGACGACGATATGAATGACGTTCCCCGCGATGGCAAAACCATGGGAGAAGTCGTCATGCGAGGCAACAACGTGATGACGGGCTACTACAACGACCAGGAGGCCACAGCGCAGGCTTTCCGGGGAGGCTGGTTCCACTCCGGGGACCTGGCGGTATGGCACCCCGATGGATACGTCGAACTGCGCGACCGGGCCAAGGACATCATCATCTCTGGCGGCGAGAACATCTCGACAATCGAGATCGAGCAGGCCGTGGCCAGTCATCCTGCCGTCCTCGAGTGCGCGGTGGTGGCGATGCCGCATGAGCATTGGGGTGAGAGACCCAGAGCGTTCGTAGTCCTCAAACCTGGAGCGACGGCCGATCCAGCCGAGATCATCGAACATGTCCGCAGTCGACTCGCCAAGTTCAAGGCTCCCGACGTGGTGGACATCGTTGACACGTTGCCCAAGACCTCAACCGGCAAGATTCAGAAATTCGTCCTACGCGATCAGGTGTGGGCCGGGCATGAAAAGAAGATCAACTAAGCGGGTGGCGACCTCAGGCTCGTTTGCCTAGGGTGGCTGAGGGTGGTGATCGCTATCGGCGCTAATTGGTTGGTCGTCGCCGATGTCGACGGGACTCTGCTTGGTGATGAAGATGGTTGGTCGAGGCTCAGAAAAACGCTTGATGCCAACCCACATATCCTGTTGGTTCCCAACTCCAGCCGCCCCCTGGCAAGCCTCAAGAAGTCGTGGCAGGAACAGGAAGGCTCGCTCTGGTTTCCCGCCCAGATCGGCGCCCTCGGAACAGAGGTCACCGTCGGAGATCAAGACGTTGGCTGGTCGGATCGATTTCGTTGGTTCGATCGGGCCCCGATCGACAAGGCAATGACCGCCATGGGATACCAGAAAAACGGTGACGAGTACCAGACCCCGTTCAAGGCCAGCTACGCCGTTCCCCGTGAACGGTGGGCTTCGGCCAGGGCAGCGGTCGAACGAATCTCACCGGTTGGGATTGTTACCTCCGGCGATTCCGATTTCGACGTGATCCCCGAGTATGCGGGGAAAGCAGCTCCGATCGAATTCCTCTCGGACCACTTTGGGGTTGCTCCGGACCACGTCGTCGCTGTCGGCGATTCCATGAACGATCTCTCCATGCTGGCGGCGGCGCCTCATCGAATCGTCGTCGCCAATGCCGAACCCGCCCTCATAGCTTCGACCAGCGGTTCCGCCTTTCACAGCACCCGCACTCACGCCGGCGGTGTGATCGAAGGTCTCCAAGCCTTGGGGCTTCTGACATGACCAAGCGAGATCTGCTTGTCATGTCGATTCATGGCTACGTTGGGGCGAGTCCGGAGCTTGGCAAGCCCGACACCGGTGGACAGGTTGTGTTCGTGCTGGAACTGGCAAAACAGTTCGCGGAACTCGGCTACCGGGTTGATCTGGTCACCCGCCGCTTCGAAGGCCAGCCCGAGTTCGATCGATTGTCGGAGAATCTACGGATCTGGAGGATTCCATTCGGTGGAAGGGAGTTCATCCGCAAAGAGGACATGCACGATCATCTCGACGAGTTCGTCAAGCGGTTTCTCGCCGAGTACCGACGACCGTACATGGCCGTTCTCTCTCACTATTGGGATGCTGGGTGGGCGGGTCAGAGGATTGCCGAGGAGCTCCGAATCCCCCATATCCACACCCCGCACTCCCTGGGCTCCTGGAAACGACGGGGCATGGGAGGCGATCCCGCGGAGGCGGAGCGCACGTTTCGCTTCGAGGAGAGGATTCGCAAAGAGTTCCTCGTCTATCGGCGCTGCGATCACGTCATCGCTACCACCCAGCAACAGGTGGAGTTGTTGCTCGCCGAGGATTACGACGTTCCTCCCTGGCAGATGACCATGATTCCTCCTGGGATCGACGAGGCTGTCTACACCCCGGTCCCTTCCAAGGTGACGACAGCGGTACGGCGGCGCCTCGGCTTTGGTCCCCATGACGTGTACGCGGTGGGGCGGGCTGCCACCAACAAGGGCTATGACCTGCTGATTCGTGCCTTGCCCCATCTCCGACAGGCGGTCGGGGATGCCAGGCTTCAGCTAGCGGTTGGGGCCGGAGCCGGTCGTGACCGACGCCTGATCGAACGGTGGCAGGCCCTGGCGAGCGAGCTCGAGGTGGATGAACACGTCCGTTGGCTCGGATACGTCCCCGACGAAGGCATGGCAGATCACTATCGGGCGGCGGCCACCTTTGCTCTTTCGTCTCGTTACGAGCCGTTCGGGATGACCGCGGTCGAGGCGATGGCGTGTGGCACTCCCACGGTTGTCACGGTCCACGGCGGCTTTCACGAGATGATCGACTTCGGAGTGCATGGCCTCTACGCCGACCCCAAACGACCGTCCGAGTTCGCGGCCGTGCTCAGTCTTCCCCTTCGCTACGAAAAGCTTCGACAGGTCCTGGCGGTTGAAGGGGCTCGCCTGGCCCGACGTGAGTTCGGATGGAGAGGCGTGGCCAAGCGCACGGTGGGGGTTATCGAGAAGACCCGGGACCAGTATGAGAAGCGAGGGCCCAGCCTGATCAACCCAGTCGAGCCGGATCCAGTGGCGTGACGTCGGGGCTGGGGGTGGTCTTGTGCACCTCCAGGTAGGCCTGGGCATACGAGGCCGCTGACCATGCCTGATGGGCCTTTCCCATCGGGCGTCCAGTGAGACCGTGCAGCCATTCGTTGAATTCCCATTCACCGCGCAATCCCTGCCGGCAGGTCTCAGCCAGCGCCTGGAGCTCGCGGTGGGCGAGTTCGTGGCGTCCAAGCCGATGAAGGAACCGCACCCAGAGGCCGCCGATGAACGGCCAGATGCCTCCGTTGTGGTAGTGGTGGGGGAGGTTCATGAAGTTGACCAGGAAGTAGTCCTTCCAGTCATCCGCTCCCGAATTCACCGCCGGATAGAGACAAGCCACCGGATAGGGCTGATTGATGCCGATTCCCCACAGGAAGTCGAAGAGGCGCTGCTGTTTGTAGTCGTCCAGGAGCCCGTGATGGGCGGCCAGCAGGTTGCCGAGCACATCACAACGCCACGAGAAATCGAAAGGTGTCACCTGGGAAAGCAGGTAGCGGGCCTCCCCGACCGAGAAGCGCCCACTCGACGATCCGGCCAGATCCATCAACTGGCGGGCTGTGGGCCAGAAAAGGTTGATGATTCTCTCACCGATGGTCTCTCCCTGGCGACGCCAACCTGATCCATCACCCCCGAGAGCTGAGATCAGGCTGGCCGTGTCATGACAGGCCCGAAACCACAGCACCTCGTCATAGAGGACGTTGTAGCTACGGGGGAAGAGATCCATCCAGTCCGACGATTCAGGGATTTCGATGAGGCCGTCGTTGTTCGAATCATGGGCGGCGAGCCACGCCATGGCCCGTTCCACGGCCGGGAGCATCTCTTGTGCGAAGCGCCGGTCGGCGCTGAAGAATGCGAGGCGGATCGTCCCGATCACGAACCACAGGACCGAATCGATCGAGGCGATTCCGCCAATCCCCGAATAGTCGGGTCTCTGGCTCTCGATCATCACGTAGGCAGGTATTTGACCGATGGGGGTCTGGTGCTCCGCAAGGAGCCTCACAGTGGCCTTGAATGCCTCTGTGAAAACGGGCTCGTCCAGCCCGAGACACCACAGACCCGTCATCACACCGTCACGGGCCCACACCGAGGCGTAGTTGGCATCCTCGACACCCAGTTGATTGTCGGCGAACGATGCCGCGGTGAAGCCAAGCGGAGTGACGTTCTTGTGCAGGGACTCGATTGCTTTGACGAGGCCTTCGTCGCAAAGGTCGGCGCTGGCCGCGGCCGGGGCAAAGGTGAGAAAGCGGTCGAGCGCGGCGATCAAAGCGTCGCCGTCGCCGGGCGCGATCCGATCGATCGCCCAGGTCTCCTCCCCATCACCAAGTTGCAGGTCGGTACCCGCCAACAGACCCAGGGCCGAGGGCATGATCAGGAACTCTTCGGTGAGGTGTCGAAGAGCGTCTGCCAGCGTCCCCGCCGGGGCGTTGAGCACGGGCTCTGCCGAAGGCATCCGGAGAATCCAGTCCCCTCGCCGATCCACCAGATAGTCGGGGTCGAGGGAGTCGAGAGGAATCGGCGATTCGGAGATGCCGATTATCAGAAGGTCGCTGCGATGGGCACCGATCCGGTCACGGAGACGGCGATGGTCGTCGTCGGACAGGGCGTCCCACAGAGAGAGGTCGAGGCCCATCGCCCGTGTCGGGAGAGTGGCTGATCCTGGAATCGTCACTACGTCACCGTAGTAAGAGTGGTCGCTGAGTCCCGGCTGTCGGCTTATTTGGTAACTGGCTCCCGAGTACCGGGACTGAATCACCGAATTAGCTACAGGGCGGGAGCAAGCAGCCAAATTACGGATCAGGCAAATTCGAGCCGACCAGCAATGCCGCCCTGGGCCTTCCCTCCTTCGCCGATGTTTCCAAGGCTCGTGACCCACCCCCGCGCCGCACACAGTCGATGCACCGGGGACAAGTCAACGCGTGTTACTCTGACCTTCCGTGACAAAGTATGTGTTCGTCACGGGTGGGGTCGTTTCCTCGCTCGGCAAGGGCATCACCGCCGCCTCCCTGGGTCGTCTTCTTCGGTCTCGCGGTCTCCGCGTTGTCAATCAGAAGCTGGACCCGTACATAAACGTCGACCCGGGCACCATGAACCCGTTCCAGCACGGCGAGGTGTTCGTAACCGACGACGGGGGAGAGACCGATCTCGATCTCGGCCACTACGAGCGATTCACCGGCGAGAACCTGCGTCGTTCATCGAACGTCACCGCCGGCTCCGTCTATCTGTCGGTGATCCAGAAGGAGCGTCGCGGCGATTACCTCGGCGACACCGTCCAGGTCATTCCCCACATCACCAACGAAATCAAGTCCCGCATCCGCAAGGTCGGCGGCGATGACGTCGATGTGGTCATCACCGAAGTCGGTGGCACGGTGGGTGACATCGAGAGCCTTCCGTTTCTGGAGGCCATCCGCCAGTTTGGGAACGACGTTGGGCGCCAGTCGGTCTTGTTCATCCATGTCACCCTGGTTCCGTTCATCTCATCCTCTGACGAGCTGAAGACCAAGCCCACCCAGCACTCGGTGGCTGAGCTGCGGAGCCATGGAATCCACCCGGATGTGATCGTGGTTCGCTCAGACAGGTCCATCGACGACCAGGTCAGGCGCAAGATCTCATTGTTCTGCGACGTTGGTCCGAAGGCCGTGATCGCCGCGCCGGACGCCCGCGACATCTACGAGGTTCCATTGATTCTCAGGCAGGGCGGTCTCGACACCGTGGTGTGCGAGGGTCTCGGAATCACCACCGGACCTCCTGACCTGACCCGTTGGAAGGAAATGGTCGAGAGAGCGGCCTCTGCCACGAAGCCGGTGACCATAGGCATCGTGGGCAAGTACGTCGACCTCCCGGACGCCTACCTGTCGGTGGTCGAATCCCTACGACACAGTACCGCCCATCACGGGCGCCGCCTCGACCTCAGGTGGATCCCATCCGAAGAGCTCACCGGCCTTCTCGCAGCGACCTATCTCGAGGGTGTGGATGGAATCGTCGTGCCTGGCGGGTTCGGCTTGAGGGGGGTCGAGGGCAAGATCCAGGCAATTCGTTACGCACGCGAGCAAAGGATCCCGTTCCTGGGACTCTGCCTAGGTCTGCAATGTGCCGTGATCGAGATAGCACGCGATTTGCTTGGCTACCAGGATGCCAACTCGACGGAATTCGATCCCACCACGGCTCACCCGGTGATCGATCTGATGGAGAGCCAGCAGGGTGTGGCGGACATGGGCGGCACCATGCGACTCGGCCGCTACCCGGCCAAGCTCGAAGAAGGGAGCCAGGTAAGAGAGCTTTACGGTCAGGAGGTCATCTACGAGCGCCATCGCCATCGGTGGGAGGTCAACAACCGCTACCGCAAAGACCTGGAATCGGCCGGGCTGCGACTATCCGGTGTTTCCCCCGACGACAACCTGGTGGAATTCATCGAGATGCCAACCCATCCGTTCTTCGTTGGGACCCAGGCCCACCCCGAATTCCGATCACGCCCGGATCAGCCCCATCCTCTGTTCTCAGGTCTTATCGAGGCGGCCGTCAGCCGGAGGGACACGACCGATCAGGCTTCGACAATCCACCTGGATGAGCTCGCCCGGCAGTGATGTTTCGCCAGAATTGATGTTTCGCCTGCTGGGGCACCGCCGGCTGGCGTCCGGAGTGTTTCTTCATTTCGACCGCCGCTACCTCCTTGACCCCTTCGGCCGGGCCATCGCCCGTGACGTCGTTCGTCACCCGGGCGGGGTGGCGGTCTTGCCGGTCGACGGCGACCGGGTTTGGCTGATTTCTCAATGGCGGACGGCGGTGGAGGCACAGGTTCTGGAGGTGCCGGCGGGAAAGCTCGATGCGAGTGACCGCCATCTACCGGCGGCGGCGGCCAGGGAACTCGCCGAGGAGGTAGGAGCCACGGCCGAAGAGATGATCTTCCTGACGTCGATGTATCCCTCTCCGGGATACACGGACGAGGTGATTCATATCTTTGCTGCCCGTGGGCTCACCTTTGGCGATCGAACCCCAGACGGGGCGGAGGAGCAAGAGGCGACGGTTGTTTCCCTTTCCTTGGGCGAGGCCGTGCGTAGCATCGACACCGGCGAGATCAGAGACTCGAAGACTCAAATAGCTCTGTTGCTTTGGGCAGCCCGCCGGAGTGACCAGAAAGGGCAAGAACCGTGATCGTGGGGGTACCGGCAGAAGTCAAGACCTCCGAATATCGGGTGGCGATAACTCCGGTGGGGGTGCGCGAGTTGGTCGACCGCGGCCACCGGGTCCTCATCGAGAACGGGGCGGGAGAGGGTTCCAACATTCACAACGAGGAGTACAAGACCCAGGGTGCCGACATCGTTTCCTCGGCCGAGGAGGTCTTTGCACAGGCCGACATGATCCTCAAGGTGAAAGAACCCCAGGTCACCGAGATCGCCATGTTTCGACCGGGCCAGTTGCTGTTCACTTACCTGCATCTGGCTGCCTATCCCGGCCTGGCCGCGGGTCTTCGCGAGAAGGGCATCGTGGCTATCGCCTATGAGACGGTTCAGCTACCCGATCGAAGCCTGCCGTTGCTTGCCCCAATGTCAGAGATCGCCGGTCGCATGGCGACCCAGGTGGGGGCCTATTTCCTCGAGAAGGCCCAGCAGGGTCGTGGGATACTTCTGGGCGGGGTCACTGGTGTGAAACCAGGCAAGGTCGTGGTGATCGGCGGGGGGATCGCCGGGAGCAATGCCGCCGCCATCGCGGTCGGCATGCAAGCCCAGGTGGTCGTGCTCGATCGCGATCTGGCGAGGCTGCGATGGCTGGACTCGATCTATCAGGGAAGGCTCGCCACCATGGCCTCGACCCGCTTGACGATCGAGGAGGAGGTTCTCGACGCCGATCTGGTGATCGGGACTGTCCTGGTTCCGGGAGCCTCGGCTCCCAAACTGGTGACCGAGGACATGGTGCGTGCCATGCGCCGGGGTGCCGTACTCGTAGACGTTGCGATCGACCAGGGCGGATGCTTTGCCACCAGCCGTGAGACGACGCACGAGAACCCTGTCTACCTGGTCCACGACGTCGTTCATTACGCGGTGGGCAATATCCCCGGGGCGGTGCCCCACACCTCCACGTACGCATTGACCAATGCCACCCTTCCCTATGTCGTGGCCCTGGCCGACCTTGGCGTGGCGGCGGCGGTCGCACGGCTTCCTGAACTCCGCCCCGGTGTCAACGTCGTTGGTGACCAGATAACCCACCAGGCGGTGGCCGAAAGCCTCGGAGTGCCGTATATGGCCGCCGAGGAGGCGCTGGCAAAGGCCAGCTGACAGGCCCACAGTGGCTATTTCATGACAGGCCGATTCATTAAAAGGGGCCAATTCGTTCCAGGGGCCGATTCATGCCGTTGCCGGCGGATGCGCGATCAGTCCATGACCCGGACCGGTTGATCGTGGATGGCCTCGGTACGGGCGTTGAGGAGTACCTGGCGGTCCTGAGAGCCGAGCGGGGCCTGTCTCCCCACACTCTGGCGGCATACCGCCGCGACCTGGCTCAATACGTCGAGTTTCTTCAGGGTGCCGACCCGGATACGCCCGACCTCGATCGATTTGTCGAGCACCTGACCGGGATCGGGCTCGCTCCGGCCAGCGTTGCCCGCAAATTGGCGGCGGTCCGCGGTCTACATCGTTTCCTGGTAGCCGAAGGTCAGTCGGAGACGGATCCGACCCGACTCCTTGATCCGCCCCGCCGTCCCGAGCAGTTTCCGAAGGCCCTGCCGGTCGACCAGGCGATTCGGCTGGTCGAAGCCCCCGACACCAGCAATCCCGGCGGGCGCCGCGACCGGGCCCTTCTCGAGTTCCTCTATGGAAGCGGAGCCCGGGTCACGGAAGCGGTGGGTCTCGACCTCGGATCGGTGGACCTCGAAGAAAGGACGGCCATAGTGACCGGCAAGGGCGATCGCCAGCGCCTGGTCCCCCTGGGCACCGCCAGCGTGGAGGCGATCAGGCGATGGCTGCCAGACCGGATGGCGCTTTCGAAGAGTGGACCGGATCGAGACGCGCTGTTCCTCAACCTCAGGGGAGGGCGCCTCAGCCGGGTGTCGGCTTTCAGGATCGTCCGTATCCACGCTGCCAAAGTCGGCATAGATCCGGCCTCGGTTTCTCCCCACACGCTGCGTCATTCGGCGGCGACCCACATGGTCGAGGGCGGTGCCGACCTTCGTTCTGTCCAGATAATGCTGGGCCACGCTAGAATCACCACGACACAGGTTTACACACGGGTGTCTCCGCAGCATCTGATCGAAGTCTTCCTCCTCTCCCATCCACGAAGCCGATAGCTGGTACCCAAATGACTGCCATCAATCTCGACTCCGCCCGCACCCAGTTGGAACAAGCTCGGATCCGGCTTGTTCACCAACTGTCTGAGCTTGGTTCAGAAGAGACGGGCGAGCTTCGCAGCGACCTTGTTTTTGGGGACGGGTTCGCGGATGCGGGAGCCGCCACCGCCGAACGAACCGAAGTCATCGGACTGGTCGACACTCTCAAGGGTCAGCTCGATGGGGTGGACGCTGCCCTGGTCCGGATCGCCGAGGGCAAATATGGCATCTGTGTCAACTGTGGCAAGGAGATCGACCCAGCTCGTATGGAAGCCCGGCCCGAGTCGATCTACTGCGTCGACTGCAAGGCAAAGCGCTCCTGAGGCCGTTGCCGGTTTCGTCCCTTGGGACGTGGCGTCATCTCGCCACCCGCTTCTTTTCGGTGGTCTTTTCACCCGGTCTGAACCCAACGGAGGCCGAGCAGGTACGCGGCTGGCTTTCCAACGATGAGAGCGAGGTGTTCTTCGCTCAACCCGAATTTGACCAACGGCACGGTCTCGAAGCCGCCAGGCACGTGGCCCAATCGGTGCCGCAGCGGACAGATCTCATCAGAGCCGCTCTCCTCCACGATATCGGCAAGAGACACGCAGGCCTGGGTCCCATGGGGCGCACCATCGTGTCGGTCTACATCAAGCTGGGTGGACGGCCGAAGGGAAAGTGGCACTCGTACTTGGACCACGGGCAGGGTGCGGCCACCGAGCTAGAGGCACTGGGAGCCGAACCAATCGTTGTCGAGTTCGCCAGAGAGCATCATGGCTCGCGACCCGAGTTGATCGCAGAGGAAGACTGGGCGGTGCTGCAAGCGGCAGACCAGGTTTGAAGTTCGAAGTTCGAGGTTTGAACTTCAATCTCCCTCCAGTCGTTGCCTTTGACCCCGTGGGCGGCCACACTTCCTTAACGCACCGCGCACCACACTTCATGACTTACTACGTTTCCACCGCTGCCTTTGATGGTCCTCTCGACCTGCTGCTCCAGCTAATCAATCGCCACCAGGTTGATATCGCCGCCGTCAGCTTGACCGACCTCGTCACGGAGTACCTCTCCTACCTTGACGAGCTGAGAGAGATGGACCTCGACGTCACCAGCGAATTCCTTCTCATCGCCGCCACACTTATCCAGCTCAAGGCTCACCGGCTGTTGCCGCCGGGCAACGAGATCGATCTCGACGAGGAGCTCGCTTTGATGGAAGAGCGTGACCGGCTGCTCTCGAGGCTGTTGATGTGCGTCACCTTCAAGGATGTGGCCGCGGTGTTCCTACGGCGATGGCAGGAGTCGAACCGACTCGTGCCGAGAATGTCGGGTCTCGATCAGGAGATCCGGGTCAACCCTCCGGATGTGGTGATTCCGGTCGGGCCAGCACAGTTGGCGGCCCTGGCAAGCAGGGTCTTCTTGCGGGTGGGCGCCGATCCGGACCTTGACCATCTCGACCTCGATCTCCCTTCGGTGGAGTCGGCAATCCAAGAGTTGCGGGCCAGAATCTCGGCTGTGGTCGAGTCGACCTTCGACGACATGGTGTCGCATTGTCAGCGAAGCGTGGAGATCGCCGCCTATTTCCTCGCCTTGCTGGAAATGGCCCGCTGGGGTTTGCTAGAAGTGCACCAGGAGCATTGGCTGGCACCGATCATGATCAAGCAGCGACCCGCTCCGACCGAGGTTGATCTCAGATGAACACCCGGGCTGCCCTCGAAGCGATCCTGTTTGTGACCGAGTCACCGGTGCCGATCGAAGAGCTGGCCGAGGTGCTCGAACTCCCCAAACTGCAGGTGCAGACCGAACTGGACGAACTGGCTGCTGACTTGTTGTCCCGCGACAGCGGGCTCGTGCTTCGACAGGCGGGCGGGGGATGGCGGCTCTATTCCAACCCTGATGCCTACCCGTTCCTGGAACGCTTTGCCTCTTCAGCAACGGCGCGTCGTATCAGTGGGCCTGCGCTGGAGGTGCTGGCCGTGATCGCCTACCGACAACCTGTCTCCCGGGGACAGATCGCCGAGATCCGGGGGTTCGATTCCGATTCAGCCATTCGGACATTGGAGCGCATGGGTTTGGTCGAGGAGGCGGGGCGTCTGCCAGGTCCCGGCAACCCTGCGGTCTATAGAACGACCGGACTTTTCCTCGAAAAGCTCGGCGTCAACCGGTTGGAGGATCTCCCCCCGCTGGCCGACCACGTTCCACCCGCGGACGTGGTCGAGGCGCTCGAGGAAACATTCCGGCCTGGTTGACCAGCCGGGCATGACCGCTCAGCGGCTTCAGAAGGCGATCGCCAACGCCGGGTTGATGTCGCGTCGGGCGGCCGAAGATTTGATCGCCAACGGCCGGGTCACCATCGACGGCCGGGTGGCGATCCTCGGGGATCGGGTTGAAGTCGACCGCCAACGGGTCGAGGTCGATGGCTCACCTTTGCCTGTCGCTCCCGGGTTGGTCACCTACCTGATGTACAAGCCGATCGGTGTGGTCTCGACTGCAAGCGACCCCGAAGGCCGTCAGACCGTGGTGGACCTGGTGCCGTCGGAGCCGCGGGTGGTGCCTGTCGGGAGGCTCGATGCCGACAGCGAAGGCATGCTGTTGTTGTCGAACGACGGCGAGCTCATTCTCCGGGTGACCCATCCCCGCTTTGGCATGACCAAGACCTACATCGCCACGGTGGCCGGCAAGCCCACTCCTCGTGTGGTCCGCCGGCTGGTCACCGGTATCGAGCTCGAGGATGGAATAGCTCAGGCCCGGAGGGCCAAGCTCATACAAGCAACACCCGACCAGGGCTTGATCGAACTTGTGATGACCGAAGGGCGCAACCGCGAGATCAGACGGATGATGGCGGTGCTGGGCCATCCGGTGCAGCGTCTGGTCAGGACCGCGATCGGCCCGCTCAGCGACCGACACCTCGGGGCGGGGGAGTGGCGTCAGCTCGATCCGCAGGAAGTCGCCGGGCTCTACAAGGCCGCCGGAACCCAGCCGCCAAGCTCGTAACCTTCGCTGGTGGACCTTCCCGCTCAGATCGCGATCCGCCCGCTCGACCGACCGGTCTCGACCGTCGTGCGTCCGCCCGGGTCAAAGTCGTTCACCAATCGGGCCCTGGTGACGGCCGCGCTGGCGACCGGAGTGAGCCGTCTCCACGATCCCCTGGTAGCCGATGACACCGAAGCGATGATCTCGGGGTTGCGCAGCTTCGGCATCTCGATCGACGACAACGACGACCCCTGGTTGGTGCTCGGCTCCGGTGGGGATCTCGTTGCCCCGCCCGGTCCGGTCGATGCCAGGATGTCGGGGACCACCGCCCGGTTTCTCACCGCCGTCGCGTCGCTGGCACGAGGCGGCCCGGTGACCATCACGGGTCGGGGGAGGATGCTCGTCCGTCCACAGGACGAGTTGATAAGCGCCCTGGCGGTGGCGGGGATCGTCGCCGAGTCCGAGGACGGGCACCTGCCGATCACGATTTCCGGCCCAGGTCTTTTCCGGGGAGGGTCCATTCCGGTGGACCCATCCCGGTCAAGCCAGTTCGTCACCGCCCTCTTGCTGGTGGCACCGATGGCCGACACCGCGGTGGAATTGATTTTGACCCGCCCGGCGGTGAGCCGGCCGTACCTGAGCTCGACCCTGGAGGTGATGACGGCATTCGGAGCCGAGGTCGACGATCTCGGGGACCGGTTCACCGTAAATCCGACAGGCTATCGAGCGGCTCACTACTCCATTGAGGCCGATGCCTCCGCCGCTGCCTATCCGTTGGTGGCGGCGGCTATCACGGCCGGTGCGGTTGGCGTGGAGGGAATCCCGGCCTCGTCCACCCAGCCCGATCTGGCACTGGTCAAGGTGCTGGAGTCGATGGGGTGCGCTGTGCGGCGGATGGCTCATCGTCTGGACCTGGTGGGGCCACGGAACCTGCGCCCGGTGGACGTGGACATGAATGGGGCCCCCGACGCCGTACTGGCGCTGGCGGTGGCCTGCATGTTCGCCGAGGGAAAGAGTCGGATAAGAAACGTCGGAAACCTTCGTCTGAAAGAGAGTGACCGTCTGGCAGCCCTCGAGACCGAGATCCGACGGTTGGGTGGGTACGCACAGGTGGAGGGAGACGATCTCCTGGTCGGCCCGGGAGAACTCCGAGGGGCGATCGTTCAGACATACGACGATCACCGGATGGCGATGGCTCTGGCCTTGGTCGGCTTGCGCCTGCCAGGGGTGGTTATCGAACAACCCGACGTTGTCAACAAAACCTGGCCGGGTTACTTCGGAATGCTCTCCCGACTGTGATCGTCGCTGTTGATGGGCCCGGAGGTTCGGGAAAGTCAACCGTCAGCCGGCGGTTGGCGGAACGGCTCGGATGGCTCCATCTCGACACCGGGGCGTTCTATCGGGCAGCCACGCTGGCCGTGCTTCGGGCCGGGGTGGACCCGGACGGCGTCTCCGAGGTCGAAACCGTCGTGACGGTTGCCAGATTTCTCCAGGAAGATGGCCGTACGTCTCTCGACGGTGAGGACGTGTCTGGCGAGATCCGCTCGGCCGAGGTGACCGCGGCGGTATCGGCGGTTTCGGCGCTGGCGGAGGTACGTACCGTCATGGTGGCTCATCAGAGGGAATGGGTCGATCGCCACGGTGGGGACGTGGTCGTGGAGGGTCGCGACATCGGGACAGTGGTCTTTCCCAAATCGGATCTCAAGATCTGGCTGAGCGCCAGCGTCGAAGAGAGAGCCCGCCGGCGGGGATTGCAAACCGGTGAGGATCCCGAGGTGGTCCTGACAGAGCTCGCCCGACGGGACCGGGCCGACTCCCGGAGGAAAGTCTCCCCGCTCAAACCAGCCGACGATGCGGTCCATATGGATACGACCGATCTGACGGTGGACGAAGTGGTTGAGAGAATCGTTGGGTTGCTGGAAAAGAGGGTTTGAACCCCGAACCGTCCGGGTTGTGACCGTTCGGCACTAACTTTCCCTCATGGTTGAGCGCGTAGTCGTTGCCGAGCCCCGGGGGTTTTGTGCCGGGGTGGAGATGGCGATCAAAGCCCTGACCTGGATGGTCAGGATTTTTGAGCCGCCGGTCTACTGCTATCACCAGATAGTTCACAACGAGTGGGTGGTAAAAGCCTTCGAGCGGGTCGGCGTGGTGTTCGTCGACCATATCTCTGAGGTGCCAGAAGGGGCGCCGGTGATGTTGTCGGCACACGGATCGGCCCCTGAGGTCGTCGCCGGAGCCGCCGCCCGGGCGGCTGTGGTTATCGATGCCGTCTGCCCACTGGTGACGAAGGTTCATCATGAGGTGAAACGGATGGCGGACCGTGGGTTCGACATCATCTACGTCGGACACCGCGGCCACGATGAAGCCATCGGGACGCTGGCCGAAGCGCCCCAGAAGATGACGCTGGTAGAGCCCGAGGAGGGTCTTGACGATTTCCGACCGTCTGATCCGTCCAAGGTGGCGCTGGTGGCCCAAACCACCCTCTCGACCCATGAATGGCGACAGGTCCTGAATGATGCCCAAAAGCACTACCCGGATCTGGTCACCTCCCGCAAGAGCGACCTCTGTTATGCCACCACCAACCGTCAGGAGGCGATCAGCGCCCTGGCCGAGCAGTGCGACACCATCCTCGTGGTGGGTTCGGAAAACTCCTCCAACACCCAAGCCCTGGTGCGCGTGGCGAGGGAACGGGGGGCTTCGGCACATCGCATCGATTCGGCTGCTGATATCCGCGATGAATGGTTGGACGGGGCCAAAGTCGTTGGTCTCACGGCCGGTGCTTCGGCGCCCGACCATTTGGTGACTGAAGTGATCGACCGGGTCAATCCCGAATTGGGCTTCGAATTGCTTTCGGTCACATCCGAAGAGGAGTACTTCCCGCTTCCACCGCAATTGCGGTCGTTTGTCACCATCCTCCAGACCATGGTCGAGGCGGGCTTCACCGCTCGTGGCAACCGCGACGGTCTGCTTGAGCGCGACCGGGACTGGACCGCCAGCGAGGCGTTGTCGCTGATCGCGGTGCCGTGAGCCAGTCGCTCCCCATCGTGGCTGTTGTCGGCCGCCCCAACGTGGGCAAGTCGAGCCTGGTCAACCGCATCGTCGGTGGACGCCTAGCAGTGGTGGAGGAACGACCCGGCGTCACCCGCGACCGTCGCCACTTCGAAGCCGACTGGATCGGACGCGGCTTCGAGGTGGTCGACACCGGAGGTTGGGAGACCGCCCCTGAAGACGGGATCGGAGAATCGATCAAGAAGCAAGCCGAAGCCGCCGCGTCAGCGGCTGATCTGATCCTGTTCGTGGTCGACGCCACCACCGGGATCACCGCCGACGACGAGGGTGTGGTCCGGCTACTTCGGGGCAAGGAAGTGCCAGTCATCCTGGTCGCCAACAAGGTCGATGACGCAGTGAAGGAAGGCGCCGCGGCCGAGCTTTGGTCGGTCGGGTTGGGAGAACCCGTGGCGGTATCGGCGCTGCACGGGCGGGGCATAGGAGAGCTGCTCGATCGGATGGTCAAGGAGCTGCCTGAGCACGAAGTCACCCAGAAATCGGAGGGCCCGCCCCGGCTGGCCCTCGTCGGCCGACCCAACACCGGGAAGTCGACACTGCTCAACCGACTGGTAGGGGAATCCAGGGTGATCGTGGCGGCTACGCCCGGTACCACCCGCGACCCGATCGACGTCGAGGCCGAGATAGACGGGAAGCCTTATGTGTTGATCGACACCGCCGGGATTCGACGCCGGCCCCAGATCACCGAATCGGCCGATTTCTACGCCGTCGAACGAGCCCGCCGGGTGCTGACCCATGCCGATGTTGCGGTGGTGCTGATCGATGGGCTGGAGGGCGTCACTCAACAGGATCAGCGGATCATCGACGAAGCGGTGGAGGCCGGGGCGGGTCTGGTGGTTCTCCTCAACAAGTGGGATGAAGAACTGGAAACCGATCAGCGCCTTGATACCGAGCGGAGCGTGGAGGACCGTCTCGGGTTTGTGTGGTGGGCCCCGACCATGCGGGGTTCGGCACTAACGGGCGCCCGCATCCACCGTTTGGGGAAGTTCATCGAGCAGGCGCTCGAGTCACGGCGCCGCCGAATCTCCACCGGAGAGCTCAACCAGATGGTGGAACGCTGGACCGCCGCCCATCCGCCGCCGATCCGCAAGGGACGGCGACCCAAGATCCAGTACGCCGTGCAGGCCGGTATCGAACCGCCCACCATCGTCCTCTTCATTTCCGGCGGGGAGCTAGGAGACGACTACCTGCGGTTCATCGAGAATCGTCTCCGGGAAGAGGTCGAGTTCACCGGCACCCCGATCCGGGTGGTGACTCGCTCCAAGCAGCGTCGAGATTGATGGCTGATGACAATCGAGGCCCGATGAGCTTCGAGGGTTGTTGAGCGACTCCCCGTTTCTCCCCGACGAGGATTCGCCACCCCCCGAGCCGAGCCCGTGGGGTTTCAGGATCCTCGTCTTTCTGGCAGCTCTCTACTTGCTGTACCGTCTCGGCCAGGGTCTTGGCTGGCTGTGGCAGCGGATTTCAGGGGTCTGAGAGCAGTTTGACGCCAGACGCCAAAGACCCCGAAGGGGGAGGGCGGTGCCTGCGCATCGGTGGAGGAGCGCTCAACCCGCGCAGCCGGTGGGTTCTCAACTCAATCAGTTCGACATCGGCAGGCAGAACCGAAGATGCCGCTTCCCTGGCCGCGCCGGAAAACAGGATCTGCCCACCGTGCCGGATCGCTCTCGGCGCTCGGCACAGATGCCAACCGCCCTTGACGCCGACTGCTGTGGTGGGTGGTAACTAGGCTCGGCCGATCGAACCAAAGGAGGAACGGAAACAATGGCGCACCCCAACGAGGACCTGATGCGTCGCGGTTATGAGGCTTTTGGGAAAGGTGACATGGCGACGATCACCGAGCTATTCGCCAAAGACATCGTTTGGCACGCTCCCGGGAAGAGTCAGGTCTCGGGGGACTACAAGGGCCTGGACAGCGTCCTGGCGCTCTTCGGCAAGACGGCCGAACTCAGCGGCGGCACGTTGAAGCTGGAGGTGCACGACATCTTGGCCAACGACGAGCACGGCGTTGCCCTACTCCGCGGCACCGCCCAGCGCGGCGGTAAGAGCCTCGACAACAATTCAGTCCAGGTGTTCCACATCCGGGATGGGAAAGTTGTCGAAACCTGGCTCCATCCGGGCGACCAGGCCGCTAATGACGAGTTTTGGTCGTAGCAACGAGAGCTAGCAGACTCAACTCGGCGTCTAGAGCGCCTTCAGGAAAGTCGCACGCCCGACCCGGCCGCGATGTGTGGTCGTA
>CAZPIZ010000010.1:0-24138 GCA_964586615.1 uncultured Acidimicrobiaceae bacterium
TTTCCCCTCTATTCAAGAAGCTAGATGACGACATAATTGCCAATGACACATAAGGGGCCGCGCGGATAGGTGAAATGACAACCCAGATGCCTGAAGCTGATGACAGCGAATTGCCTGGTCAGGGGCGTGTGGCGCCGGGTTCGGCCCGCCCACTAGCCTCACCGAACTCGCCTATCCGCTAGCCCCCTTAAGGTTGGGGACGCGTAATGTTTGGAGAGGCATGGACGCCGGATTGAACGACAGCCGTAGCCGCCGCCCGTTGATTGTCAGAATCATTCTGGTGATGGCCGGGACCATCCTTCTGGTTGGAGGGCTCATCGGCCTGCTTCTCCCGATAGTCCCCGGCTGGTTGATGATCATCCCCGGTCTTGCCATCCTCGGCACCGAGTTCGTCTGGGCCCGACGCCTCCTCGACACCGCCAAAGCCAAAGCCTCGGAGCTGAAGGCCAAGGTCCCAGTGGGGAAGAAGTCCTCAAAGGTCGCCTAGGCAAGTACTCAGTACTGAGTACTTGGTACTGACGACTGACAACGCTTGACAAGCCATCGTCAGACTTTGTATGTTTACTGAACTTTCTACCTCAGGCATGGCGCTGCCAGGATTCGGTAGAGGTCGAGGAGACAAGGTGGCCAGCGACCTGAACCAAGTCAATCCCAACCATTCATTGACCAGGCACGCCAAGGCCACCAAGCACGACTCGCGGCGCAGCAACCTGCGAACCACCCTCGAGCTCGTCTCCAACCAGGGTGCCACCAGCCGGGCCGAGATCGCCCGTCAGACCGGGCTCACCCGGGCGGCGGTTTCGAGCCTGGTCGGCGAGCTCATCGATCATGGCCTGTTGCGTGAGCTCGGTCAGGGAACATCGGCGGGCGGCAAACCCCCGACGCTGCTGGCCCTGAATGAGCGCGGGAGGGATATCGTCGCTGTCGACCTGGGGCACCGACCGTTCCGAGCGGCGTTGGTCGACCTGAGCGGACGGATTCACGAGCGGATCGACGCCGGCGGCATCGCCGACGGCCCGGTCGGCGAGACGGCCAACGAGGTGGCTATCGAGCTGATCGAGTCTTTGATCGCCAAAGCCTCCGCCCCGGTCCTTGGAATCGGCGTCGGAACTCCCGGTGTGGTCGACTCCGACGGGCGGGTTCTGGAAGCCACCAACCTCGACTGGCACGGAGTCGATCTGGCCAGCGAACTCCGCCGGCGCTTCGATATCCCGGTCTCGATCGCCAACGACGCCCATGTTGCCGCACTTGCCGAATTTCGGAGGCATCCGGCCGATCACCGCAACCTGATGTTGGTCAAACTTGGAACAGGGGTCGGGGCCGGCGTGGTTCTCAATGGATCCCTCCACAAGGGTGAGCACTCGGCCGCCGGTGAGATCGGTCACGTCCGGGTGGTGAACGACGGTGATAGTTGCCGCTGCGGAAATCGGGGATGCCTGGAGACGGTCGCAAGCGTCCCTGCCATCCTCCGCCGTCTCGGAGCCGACCCCCAGCACCACTCCTGGGATGCGCTGGCCTTGGCCGGGCTTGTCGGCGAAGAGCCCGTGCGGTCGGCCTTGTCGGAGGCTGGTCGTCATCTAGGAGCAGTTCTGGCCAACGTTGTTGCGATGCTCGATGTGGGTCATCTGGTGCTGGCACCCGAACTGCTCAACGCCGGCGATGTGCTCATCGACGAGGTTCGCAACGAGTTGAGGAGCCGGATCCTTCCGGCCACCGCCGATCTGGTCGAAATCGAAGTGACCCAGCTCGGGGGCGACCTGGTGCTCGCCGGAGCCGCATCGGCAGTGTTGGCCGACCGGCTGGGAGTGGTGCTGCGATGACCATCACGGTAGGAGTAGACATCGGCGGTTCGTCAACTACAGCGGTCGCACTCGACCAAGCCGGCGAAATCGTGGGGCGCTATCGGGCCAACACTCGCATCGAGGGCGGCCGGAACGTGGTCGCATCGGCCGTGGCCGCGGTTGGCTCTTTCCATTTGGATGATTGCGTCGCGGTTGGAATCGGTGTCCCCGGCCTGGTCGATTCGGAAACGGGGCAGGTGACAATGGCGGTCAACCTCGGTATCGGCGCTCGGCCCTATCCCCTCGCCGCCGAGATCGAAGCTGCGCTCGGATTTCCTGTGACGATCGAGAATGACGTTCGGGCCGGCGCCCTGGGAGCACACGAGAGCATGCGCCTGATTGGAGATCCGCCGGACAGCCTGGCACTGGTCAGCATCGGAACCGGAATCTCTGCTGGCGTCGTAGTGAGGGGTGATTTGCTACGTGGAGCCCACGGCATGGCCGGCGAGATCGGACACGTTGTAGTCGATGAATCGGGCGCCCTCTGTCGCTGCGGGCAGCGGGGCTGCCTGGAGGCGGTCGCGGCCGGGCCGGCCATAGCCCGGTCCTGGCCCAAGGGCGTCGATGGCACCGCTGCCACCGCCCTTTTTGCGGCAGCCGCGGCCGGCGACCCGGCAGCGGAGAAGGTGGCCCGACGCATCACCGGGTATCTGACAACAGCCCTCACCTGGCTGGCAGCCGCCTACGACACCGAACGAATCGTTCTCGGTGGCGGAGTGTCCGACGCGGGTGATACGTTTCTTGATACGCTTCGAGACCGGATCAAGCGCCAGGCCGCTGCGTCCGAGCTCGCTGCTCGGCGGCTCCGCCCCGAACAAGTCACCCTGGCGAACCGCGAGGATCCACCAGGACCTCGGGGGGCGGCCGTTCTGGCCGCCAGAAGTCTTTTAACCCATAGTCTTCTAACAGGGCGGGAGTCTCCCGCACGAACACAAGCAATCAACGCCAAATGAAGAAAGAAGAAGGAGGAGGTATATGAAATACCGAACCTGGTTCTCGGCACTGTGTGTGCTGGCGCTGGTCGTGGCCGCTTGCGGCGACGACGGCGCTGGAACCACCACAGCAGACGGAGCCACAACCACAACCGCCGCGGGTGAAACAACCACGACGGTGGCAGGTGAAACGACAACCACCGGAGCGGTAGCGGAATCGACCGGATACGCCGAACTCGATCAGGCGATGGCAGGCGAATTCAGCGGAACCACCGTTGAAATCGTCGCCCAGTGGGCCCCGGACGGGGCTGAGGCGACGTCGTTTGAACTGGCTCTTCAGCCGTTCCGGGACGCCACCGGGATCGACGTTGTCTTCGAGCCGACCATAGATTACGAGACCGCCCTTCAGGTGCGAGTCGACGGTGGGAACGCCCCCGATCTGGCCCAGATCGCACAGCCCGGCAAGATGCAGCAATACGCAGACGCCGGCTCCCTGGTCAATCTGAGCGAGTGGTTCAACGTGGACAAGCTCCAAGAAGATCTGGTTGGCGGCTTCGTCGATCTCGGATCACACAACGGAAACCTGTATGGGGTGTACTACAAGACCGACGTCAAGTCGATCGTGTGGTACCCGGTCCAGGCCTTCGCCGACGCCGGCTACGCGGTGCCAACAACTTGGGACGAGATGATCGCTCTCAGCGATCAGATCGTGGCCGACGGCACCAGCCCATGGTGCATTGGCATCGAGAGTCAGGCGGCGACTGGCTGGGTGGCTACCGACTGGGTGGAGGACATCCTCCTGCGCACGGCGCCCCCAGAGGTCTATACCCAGTGGTACAACCACGAGATCGCCTTCAATGACCCGGAGGTCCTCGAGGCTGCCGAATACATGGCACAGATCTGGTTCACAGACGGATACGCCTACGGCGGCAGCACGTACATCATCGATACCCCCACCACTAACGCTCAGGATCCTATGTTCGACCCGGCCGGACCCCAATGCTGGATGCAGAAGCAGGCGGCATGGATTCCGGGCTTCTGGGGAGGAAACAAGGACTTCCCGGACGACCCCACCCAGTGGCCCAACAAGCCAGGGGAAGATGTGGCGTTCTTCTACTTCCCGATGATCGAAGAAGAGTTCGGCGAGCCGGTGTTGGGTGCCGCTGACATGTTCGTCATGTTCAGCGACCGCCCCGAGGTAAGAGCCCTGCTCGAGTACCTGGCCACGCCCGAGTCTGCCGCGCCCTGGATCGAGCGAGGCGGCTTTGTCGCCGCTAACAAGACGGTTCCGGCTGACTCCTACACCACCTACCCCGAGACGGAACTGGCGGCCATGGTGGCGGGAGCGACCACTTTCGGCTTCGACGCCTCCGACCTGATGCCTGCCGATGTTGGGGCAGGCACCTTCTGGTCCGGAATGGTCGATTGGGTGAACGCCGATGGCGAAGGCACCGAGGCGATATTCCAAGAGATCGAGGACAGCTGGCCGGCCAGCTGACCTCCCGAATTGGTAAGGTCCCCGGGGGTAAAACCCCGGGGACCTTTCATTTCTGAGGAGCGTGAATTGACCGAGGCGCTGGAAACTCCGGCACTCGCAAGAACCACTAGAGGCTGGACGGCCCTCCGGGACCTGCTGTTGGCGGCCGGAGTAATCGCACTCCTGTGGTTTGGCCTCCGTGTCCTACGCGACCCGGATGCCTTCTCGGGCATGGGGAGCATCGTCAGCAAACTGGTTCAGGCGGTGCTGGCGTTGTCGGTCGGGATAGGTGGAATCTGGGCCCTGTTCATAGTGGCCAATTCCCTCGTGGAGCACCTGCCGTCCCGTGTTGCCGCGGTGGTCCGACCCTGGGTATTCGTACTGCCGGCGCTCGCAGTGGTCACCGTTTATCTGGTCTATCCCGCACTGAGGACCATCATCCAGAGCTTCACCGAGGTACCGGAAGGTGCCGGGCCGTTATTTAATTACACCACAGCGTTATCCGACAGCGCAGTTCAGGTGGCGCTGCGCAACAACGTGATCTGGCTGGTCGTTGCTCCCACCACGGCGGTGGTGATCGGACTGGTGTTTGCTGCGCTGGCCGACCGGGTCAAGCACGAATCTCTCGCCAAAACCTTCGTTTTCCTTCCACTCGCGATCTCAATGGTGGGAGCCTCGGTGATCTGGGGATTCGTCTATGCGTGGCGTGTCCCGGGCACGCCACAGGTGGGGATGATCAACGCCGTCATCCAGGCTTTCGGTGGAGAGCCGATTGCGTTCTTCCAGAGAGTCCCGCTCAACACGTTCGCAATGATCGTGATCATGGTCTGGCTACAGGTCGGCTTCGCAATGGTGATCCTGTCGGCTGCGATCAAAGGCGTGCCTGTGGAGATCACCGAAGCTGCTCGGATCGATGGCGCCTCCGAGTTGCAGACTTTCTTCAGGGTGCTGGTGCCCTCCATCCGCGGATCCATCATCACCGTCTTCACGACCATCGCCATCGCCGTGCTCAAGGTGTTCGACATTGTCTTCGTGATGACCGGGGGAGGCTCCGACAGCAGTGTCGTCGCGGTCCGGATGTACGAGGAAATGTTCCGGTTCCGCAACTTCGGGCAGGCCACGACCATGGCCGTGATCCTGTTCCTGGCAGTGATCCCGATCATGGTCGTCAATGTCCGCAATCTCCGGAGGCAAGGGATCGGGGCATGACCATCGAAGTCGAACCAGTCCCGAAAACCACCGCCCGAGCCGGTCGGGTGGTGCGCATCTCGGTTTTCTTGATCGTCGTCTTGTGGACGATCCCGAGCGTCGGGCTCCTCGTCAGCTCCTTCCGCCCGGGATCTCAAGCCACCAGCACCGGCTGGTGGACGGCTCTCTTTAGCCCCTTCACCTCGGTGTGGACCCTCGACAACTACGCCAACGTGCTGGGTAGGGGTGGCATGTTCGACGCCTTCGTCAACAGCCTGATCGTCACCATTCCCGCCACGGTCATCCCCATCACCCTGGCCGCGTTCGCCGCCTACGCCTTCGCGTGGATCAAGTTCCGGGGACGGGCCTTTCTGTTTGCAGTCGTGGTAGGGCTCTTGGTGGTGCCCCTCCAGATGTCGCTGGTGCCGTTGCTACGGATCTACCAAGCGACCGAGATGACGGGTACCTTCCTCGGGATATGGCTCGCTCACACCGGGTTCGGTCTTCCACTGGCCGTCTATCTGCTTTACAACTACATCTCCCAACTCCCCAAGGACATATTCGAGTCTGCCTATATCGATGGGGCCACCCCCTTCACCGCTTTCACCCGACTCGTGCTGCCCCTCTCCTATCCGGCATTGGCCTCGTTCGCGATCTTCCAGTTCCTATGGGTGTGGAATGATCTCCTGGTAGCTCTGGTGTTTCTTGGAACCACCTCGGATGTATCGGTCCTGACAATCCAGCTCGCGTCCCTTGTGGGAACCCGCGGCGAGGCCATTCACCTGCTGACCGCCGCTGGGTTCGTTTCGATGATCGTTCCCGTCATGGTTTTCCTGTCGCTTCAGCGCTTTTTCGTACGAGGTCTTCTGGCGGGCTCGGTCAAGGGCTGAACATGACCGACCGCCAGCCTTCAGGCGTGGCCTGTGCATTGATCGCGTTCGAGGGGACCAGGGTCGACCGGAAAGTGGCGGATCTGATCTCGGATCCTCGAGTGGCCGGCGTCACTCTCTACGGATCCATCAACATCGAGAACGCCGAGCAGACAAAACAGCTCACCACCGATCTCCAGCGCGCGGCCGGCCGCCGGTTATTGATCGCGGTTGATCAGGAGGGAGGTCAGCTGACCGCGGCAGGTCCCGATACCACCCACTTTGCGGGGAACATGGCGATCGGTGCAGTCGGAGATGAGGAACTGGCCTTCCGGGTTGGGGCGGCCACCGGTCTCGAACTGGCGGCCCTAGGCATCAACGTCAATTACGCCCCGGTGGCCGATGTCGCCACCCGCCCCTTCAACCCGTCGCTAGGGATTAGATCGTTTGGGGAAGATCCAGCGGCCGTCAGCCGCCTCACCGCCGCCATCGTGAGGGGAATCCAGTCATCCGGAGTGGCGGCAACCCTCAAGCACTTTCCCGGCACAGGAGAAGCGCAGGTGGATCCCCATCTCGAGCTCCCTGTTCTGGACCTCGACCTCGAGCGATTGCAACGGGTCGAGTTCGCCCCGTTCCGGGCGGGCATCGAAGCCGGTGCCCATTTCCTCATGATTGGCCACTGCGGGCTGCCCGCCATCACCGGCGATCGCAACCTCCCGTCGTCGGCTTCCTCGGAAGTCCTCCAAGGGCTCGTCCGCAACCAGCTTGGATTCGAGGGAGTGATCGTCACCGATGCCCTCGACATGGGTGCCTTCGAAGGGGTTTCACTGGAAGAGCCGCTGGCGGCGGGGGCCGACCTGCTTCTCTACGGACCCGCCCAGGCCGGAAACTTGCCCCGGGCCACCCGAGCGTCGTCATTTATGGGCGGGGGGCCCGGTGCCCTTCCGCCACGCCTCGACGCAGTGTTGGCATGGCTGGCCGGATTTGGCGAACCCGACCCGTTGGTGGTCGGGAGCGCCGATCATCGCGGTCTGGCCGCCGAGTTGGCCGCTCGGTCGATCACGCTGGTCAGGGATAATCAAGGCCTGCTCCCGCTCAAGCTTTCAGAGACAAGCGAAGTACTGGCCGTGATGCCGCGGCCCACCGACCTCACGCCGGCCGACACCTCCTCGCTGGTGGCGCCCGGGCTCGCCACCGCGCTCCGCCACCGTCACCGGGCCACGACCGAGATGACCGTCAGCTACTCCCCTACCGAGGCCGAGATCGCCGGTGTCGTTGCCGCCGCCTCCCATCACCACGTCGTCATCGTCGGAACCATCGATGCCAACGATGCCCAGAAGCAACTGGTGCGCCTCCTTCTCGCCAATGCCGATGCGAGCAAGGCCCCGCCGGTCGTCACCGTCTCCCTCAGGACTCCATATGACCTGGTGGGCTACCCGGAGGCATCAACGCACCTGGCCGCCTACGGCATCCATCCACCGACGATGGCCGCGCTGGTCGACGCCCTCATGGGATTGGCCCCGATCAGCGGACGCTTACCCGTTGCGATCCCGGGGCTCTACCCGATCGGCCACGGCGTGACGAGAACTGTCTGATGGGGACCACCTCATGACGATCCTCACCGGAGGGGAGATCATCGGTACCGAGCGGGTGGCCCGGATCACGATCCGGAGCGGGCTTATCACCGCCGTCGATGTCGACACCGATGACCGGAACACTGCTGATGATGAGGTAATCGACGTGACCGGGCTCACGGTATCCCCGGGGCTGATCGACCTCCAGATCAACGGCGCCTATGGATCCGACTTCACGTCCGATCCCGAGTCGATCTGGCGGATCGGTGCCAGGCTTCCGGAACAGGGGGTGACCGCCTTCCTACCGACGATCATCACCTCTCCGCCGGCCACCGTCGATGCCGCCCGGGCTGCCCTGGCCCGACGACCCGCCGGCTATCGCGGGGCCGAGCCTCTTGGGCTTCATCTGGAGGGGCCGATGCTGTCGATCAAAAGGCCCGGTGTCCACAATCCCGAATTGATGCGTTCTCCCAGCCTCGACCTGATCCAGGGGTGGACGCCCGAGAGCGGAGTGGCAATGGTGACATTGGCGCCCGAGCTGTCCGGGGCCGAGGCAGTAATCAAGTCCCTTGCCGGTTCCGGGGTGATTGTTTCGGCCGGCCACACCGCCGCCACCTTGGAAGAGGCGGCGGCCGGCTTTGGATGGGGCATCGGTGCGGTCACCCATCTCTTCAATGCCATGGAACCCTTCGATCATCGGGCCCCGGGACTCATCGGTGCCCTGATCGAGCATCCCCGGGCGATCGCCGGGATCATCGCCGATGGCATCCACACCCATCCTGCGGCCGTAATTGCTGCCTGGAAATGGCTGGGACCCTCCCGGCTGGCGCTAGTGACTGACGCGATGGCGGCGACGGGTCTCGGGGACGGCGACTACGAGCTTGGGTCGATCAAGGTCAACGTCAAGGAAGGTAAGGCGTCCGACGCGAATGGCCGCCTAGCGGGTAGCACCCTGACCCTCGGCCAGGCCATTCGCAATCTGGTCGAGTACACCGGCTGTTCGATCGTCGAAGCGGTGGCGGCTGCGTCGTCCGTCCCCGCCAACGTCCTCGGCCTGAAGGATCGTGGCCATCTGGCGGTCGGCGAGAGAGCCGACCTGGTTTTGTTCGACGAGGCGATGGAGGTGGTGGCGACAATGGTCGGCGGCCAGATCGTCTACGCGCGAGAGGGTTGGAACCTATGAGCCTGTGGGCCGAGATCCAGTCACAACCGGAGCTCCTGGGTCGCCTGGCGGTGTCCCAGCTCGAGCCCACGAAGGCAATCGCGGATTGGATGGCCGGCGAGGAGTTCTCTTACGTGGTGATGGCGGCGCGGGGCTCCTCCGACAATGCCGCCCGCTACGCCCAGTATCTGTGGGGAGCTCGCAATCACCTCAACGTTGCGCTGGCGGCACCCTCTTTGTATGGCCCCTACCGGAACCCACCCGGATTGAACCACTCCCTCGTGGTCGGCATCTCGCAGTCTGGTGAATCTCCCGACCTGCTGGCGGTCCTGGCAGAAGGCAAACGCCAGCGACGGCCGACACTCGCCATCACCAACCAGATCGAGTCGCCGATGGCCAAACTCGCCGACCGTCACCTGGATCTGGCGGCGGGTCCGGAGCTCGCGGTCGCTGCCACCAAGTCCTATACCACCCAACTGCTGGCGATCGCCTCGCTGTCGGCGGCATTGGCGGCAGATGCCGAGATGACCGAGGCGCTGGCACTGGTGGCTCCGGCGGTGAGTCAGGTCCTGGCCGGTAGCGAGGCAATGAAGCCGGCGGCCCGGACCCTGAGCGACAAAGACCGCTGCGTGGTCCTCGGTCGTGGCTTTCATCATTCCTCGGCCCATGAATGGGCCCTCAAGATCGCCGAACTCTCCTACCTGGTGGCACAGCCGTTTTCGGCGGCCGATTTTCGCCATGGCCCATTGGCCATGGTCGAACCGGGCTTGCCGGTCCTGGCGATAGCGACAGATGGTCCACTCTTCGCCGACCTGTCCGACCTTCTCTCACAAGTGAGAGAGGTTGGAGCTCAGGTCATAGCCATTACGGATCGGAACGATTGCCCGGCTGATCATCTGATCGAATTACCCACGGGTGTGCCCGAGTGGCTGACGCCGATCCCGGCGATCGTCGCCGCCCAAGTCTTTACATATCACCTGACGCTGGCCAAAGGGGCCGACCCCGATCGACCGCGCAGGTTGAAAAAAGTGACCCGGACCGTTTAACGGTCCGGGTCAATTTCTGGCCGGGTCAATTTCTGGCCGGGTCAATTCTGGCTAGCGGTGCCGCCAGACGATGCGCCCCATGGTGGGGTCATACGTCGAGATGTCGATGTCGACCCGGTCGCCAGGAAGGATCCGGATCTTCCGTCCCCGCTGCATCCGGCCAGCGGCCCGGGCCCGAACCTTGAGGCCACCCTCGACCTCGACGATGAACGTCGCGTTGCGGTCTAGGGATTCAACAGTGCCAGTCGTCCTGATGTAATGGCCTTCATCGGCCATCAACGGTTACCGGAGGAGTTGCGATTGCCGTAGCCACCGCCACCACCGGGACGTCCACCGGGACGGCCACCACCACCACCGGGACGGCCTCCGTAGCCACCGCCACCACCACCACCGGGACGGCCACCGCCACCACCGGGGCCACGGGGGCGATCGGTCTTGGGACGGGCTTGGTTGACCGTGACCCGACGGCCGTCGATGTCGGTGCCGTCGAGTTCCTCGATGGCCTTGCGGGCCTCGTCATCGTTGTCCATCTCGACAAAGCCGAACCCACGGGAGCGGCCGGTATCGCGATCGACGGCAACGCTGGCCGAGCCAACGGCGCCAAACCTGCTGAACAAGGTGTTCAGGGTTTCTGATGTGCTAGAGAAGGGAAGATTGCCTACGTAGATGTTCATCTCGACCTATCGGATCTGGTGGGGGGCAACCCACGGTGTGCCTTACGGGCATGCCCACGACGCACCACCCTCATTTGCTGTGTAGCTCGAGAAGATGACATCTAGAGGAAATACCTTGTCCACAGGATAGCCGATAGGGGCCCCTACCGCCCGAAAACGGCGATTGCCCTCGGGCGGTGGGCTTTGAGCCCATCGGCCCTGTCGTAACTAGTTGCCGTATCTAGCTGTCGAAGCCGAGACCAAGCCGGTCGAGCAGACGCAGCCAGAGATTGCGTTTGCCGGTCCGATCCTCGACCCCGAGCGAATAGCGGGTCGCCTGGATCCCAATGAATCGGAACGGTTCGGGGGGGAAAGGTATTGGTTTGCGCCGCACGAAATCGAGCTGAGTGGCTCGGGTCTTGCGTCCGTCAAGAAGGTCGAGCATCACCTCTCCCCCAAATCGGGCGGCCGCCACCCCGAGGCCGGTATAGCCGGCTGCGTAGGCCACCCGGCCCGATAGGGCCTTTCCCCAGAACACCGAGAAGCGCGTGCAGGTATCGATCGCCCCGCCCCACAGGTGAGTGAAGTTCAAACCTTCGAGCTGAGGAAACGTCTCGAAGAAGTGCTTGGAGAGGGTGGCGAAGGTCTCGGGCCTTTGATCGAAGAGTGGATTGATCTTGCCGCGGAAGTAGTAGATGGCGTCGTAGCCACCCCAAAGGATCCGGTTGTCGGCGGTAAGGCGGTAGTAATGGAACTGGTTGGCGTAGTCGGAAAGCCCCTGGCGGTTCTTCCATCCAACGCTCTCCATCTGGGTGGCGTTCAGGGGTTCGGTGACCATGGCGTAGTCGTAGACCGGGACGATGTAGTGGCTCATCCGCTTCAGGAGCGGCTTGAAGGCGTTGGTGGCCAGAGCTACCCGGGCCGCACGCACCTGACCCAAAGGGGTCTTGACCAACACCCCCACACCATCGCGTCCGATCGACACGGCTTTGGTGTCCTCGTAGATCCTGACCCCCGCCGACTCGGCCGCCGCCTTCAACCCCCACGCCAGCCTGGCAGGATCGACCAGCGCCGCCCGGTCCTTTCTCCAGAGACCGCCCCGATAGGTGGGTGAGTTGATCTCGGCTTGCATGGCTTCACGATCGAGGAGAACCACATCCTGTCCGAGAGAGGAGAGTTGCTCGTAATCCTCCCGGAAGTCGTCGATGCCGGCCTCATCGGTGGTGACGTCGATCACTCCGGTGCGCTCGTAGTCGCAGTCGATCTCGTAGCGGCGGACGGCGCCCTCGATCTGGTCGAGATTCTCGAGACCCAACTGCTCGAGAACCGCCAGCTCGTTCGGAAACCGGGACTGGCCATTGGCGATGCCGTGGGTGAGGCTCGACTCCATGAAGCCGCCGTTGCGCCCCGAGGCCGCCGATCCCACCGTGAACGCATCGATCAGGACGACGTCTCGCCAGGGCTCCCGCTCCTTGGCGATAAGAGCGGTCCAAAGACCGGTGTACCCACCCCCGACGATGCAGAGGTCGCACGACTCGGCCCTGACCAGGGTCGGTCTCGAGACGGGCTCGTCGACGTCGTCGAGCCAATATGGATAGGGATCGGCGTCGGCGATCGCCTCCAGATGAGGCTCAGGCATGTAGACGCGATCCGCTATCGGTTATCCGCGACGGGCACTGCTTTCTATGCCGGCGGATAGACGCCGGTGGTCTTCGACTCCTCGGTCTGCCAGAACACACCAGCGACGTCGTCGATGGCGGTGACGAGCTTCTTGGCGACCTCGACGTCCATGGACTTCTTGGCATCACCCGCTGCCTTGATGGCCGTCCAGAACAGATCGTGGAGCTGGGGGAAGGCCTCGACATGATGCGGCTTGAAGAAGTCGGTCCACAACACCGACAGGTGATGCTTGACCAGCTCGGCACGCTCTTCCTTGATGATCACGGCTCGCTGCCGAAAGACCTCGTCGTCGCTGGCGGCATACTTCTCGCAGGCCTTGACGACGGACATCGCCTCGATCTTCGCCTGCGCCGGGTCATAGACACCACAGAAGAGATCGCAATGCGCGTATGCCACATTGGCCGGACCGAACAGATTTCCCAATAGGCCCATGATGGGTCGCCTCCTAGGTTGGTTGCCAGTCATCCGGACCATACTCGCTCCCGTGATCCGGCGATTCAGGGTGAAAGACCGTTCGATGGAGCCGGCACTCGCCTCGGGCGACTGGATCGTTTGTCGGACGATGAGTACCCGGCACCCCCGCGGATCAATCGTCGTTTTCCACCATCCTCGACTCCCGGACATGTGGCTGGTGAAACGGATCATCGGTCTTCCCGGTGAGGAGGTCATCGTCGACTTCGGAGAGGTCCTGATCGATGGACGTTCCGGTGTCGACCGATGGGGGGCAGGCCATGACACGTTTCCCGAGGGGCGATGGAAGGTGGGGACTGGCGAGGTATTCGTGCTCTCCGACAACCGTCCGGCCACGGTCGACGATGGTCGATCCTTCGGGCCGGTGCAGGTCTCGGGCATGCTCTCGTTGATCTGGCCGCGCTCGAAACCGAAGACAACGGGCGGGGTGGGAGAACACCCGTGACCTTAGGTGTCGAATGGGCGGGCCTAGGGTTCAATCCGTGAGTGGCAGGCATGCGTCGGGTCCAGGGGATCAGTCAGGGAGAAGGCTCATCGGGCTGCTGGCGGTTTTGTTGGCGGCGGGTGTGGTCCTCACCCTGATAACGCTGTTCCGAGGAAGTGGAAACAATCCAAGCGTTCTGGTGGGAGAGACCACCGCCACGGTCGAGGCATCCGAGACCACTCCCCCCACATCGACCACGACCACGTCGACCGTCACCACCTCCACGACGGAAACGACCGCCACAACCGCCCCAACGACCACCACCCTCGCCGACCCGTTGGCTGCACTGGCATTGAACCCCACCGGCATCGGCGATGTCACCTTCGGCACCGATGCCGATGAAACGGTGAACCAACTTTCGCTGGTTCTTGGAAGCCCGACCGAGGACACCGGGTGGACCCTCGCCTTTGAGACCTGTCCCGGAACCGAAGCCCGGGTGGTTCGATGGACCAGCCTCCAGGCCTTCTTCACCAATGGGGCTACCGAGTGGGGACCCGAGGGCACGCGTCATTTCTTCCATTACGGCCAATCGATCCGGGCGGGTGGCGGTGAGCTGATCGATCTCATCACCGGCAACGGGATCGGGATCAACAGCACTCTCGGGGAGCTGTCTTCGGCATACTCCGACCAGGTCACCATCAGCGATGATCCCCTCTTCGGACCGTTCTGGGAGGTAGACGTGGCCGGTGCCGGAGTCTTGTCGGGAACCGCCGGTGCGATCGGAGACAGCGGGATGATCGACAGCATCAACGGTGGTTCCGGCTGCGGGGAATGAGCGAGCAAGCCGTTCGAGGCGGCCTTGACCGGGTCTGAGCGCCCGGAATTCCAGCTGTTTCGCCCACCGCCGTAGCATCGACCACTCATGCGTCGCTCCCTTGTTTTTCTGGCAGTGTTCGTCGCGGCTTGCAACTCCTCGGCCGATACGTCAGCCACAACCACTACCACCCCCGAAACCACGACAACCACGCGGGCCACCACCACGTCGCGGGCCACCACCACCACCCGACCGCTCCCCACCTCGCCCATCAATGGGCTTCCGGTCGAAGATGCCAACCTTCTCGACCGAAGACTCATCGCCGTAAAGATTGACAACCACGCCAACGCCAGACCTCAATCCGGCATCGACCAGGCAAACGCCGTCGTCGAAGTGCCAGTAGAGGGCATCACCCGCTTCATTGCCCTCTTCCATGACGCCGATGCCGCCTATCTCGGCCCGGTCCGCTCCGGGCGACCCACCGATGGGAAATTCTTGAACCCGCTAGGGGCGGTCTTTGCGATCTCCGGTGGCCAGGACTGGGTGCTCTCGGGTATCCGCAACGAAGGAGTCGAGATCATCGGCGAAGTGTCACCCGCCATGTTCCGGATCCGTTCCCGGCGGGCTCCCCACAACCTCTATACCGACACAACGGCTCTGCGCGAGATCGCGGACGATCGTGGATATCCGGACGACCCCCCTCCGACCCTATTTGAGTTCGACGACCTGCCTGCCGGCGCCGAGGAGGCGGAAGAGATCGAGATGAATTTCGGCAACGGCTTCGTCGTCACATGGACGTATGACCCTTTCAGTCGTCGGTACCTACGCCAGTTCAATGGCAGCCAGGCCGAGTTGACCACCGAGGAGGGTGAAACAAGTCCTCTCGGCGCCGACACGCTGGTGGTCATGCTTGCCCGTCGGTTCACCGAGCAGGCACCACCCGGTGGGACCTCGGTGCCGGCTGTGGACACCGTGGGCGAAGGCCAGGCCTACGTGTTCGCCGAAGGTCGAACGGTTGAGGGAACCTGGTCGCGGGAATCGAGCGACGACCTGATCGTTTTCGAAGACGAGGACGGCGACCCGCTTCCGGTCCCGCCCGGATTCCTCTGGATTTCCATCGTCCCCGAAGAAAACGGCATCGACTTCTCGTGAGCCGATCCGATCCATTGCGGCCTGATCCGGTGCAGGCAGCTTTGGAACGGCTCCGCGACGCTCAGGACCAGCTCAACGCCAGCACCCTGATAATCGAGGACGCGGCTCCGACCCCACAGGGTGGCGCCCTGTCGAATGTGACGGTCGCCGTCAAAGACATCATCGATCAGAAGGGGCTGCCGACCACCTGCGGCTCGGGCTTCTACCGCGAGGTTCCAGCTCTCTCGGCTCCCGTGATCAAGAGGCTCGAATCCCTCGGGGCTGTAATGGTCGCCCGCACCGGCCTCCACGAGTTCGCCTATGGCTTCAGCAGCGAAAACCACTGGTTCGGGCCGATCCGCAACCCCTGGGACACCGACACCTCACCGGGCGGCTCGTCAGGAGGTTCGGCGGTGGCCGTGGCGGCGGGGCTTGTGGATGGAGCCATTGGAACCGACACCGGAGGCTCGATCAGGGTGCCTGCCGCCATGACCGGGATCTTCGGCCTGAAGGTAACCCACGGCCGCATCCCCATCGGTGGCATCTTTCCGCTGGCGCCTTCCCTCGACACGGTCGGCCCCTTAGCCCGGGATACACGAACCCTCACGCGTTTGTACGATGCCATGGCGGCAACCGAACCCCGGCGGCCGCTGGAAACCATCGAGGGACTTCGAATCGTGGTGCCCCGAATCTGGGTCGAGAGCGGCCCGACCGAAGCTGCGGTGAAGTCTGCTTTCGAGACGGCGCTGGGCGAACTCCGGTCGCTGGGAGCCAGGGTGATGGAGCTCGATCTAGCAAACATTGTCCCCTGGGGAAAGATCCAGGAGCTGGCGGGAGCCGAGGCCGCCCACGTTCACCGCCCGTTCCGTGAGGCCGGTAAGCCCTATGGACCCGAGGTGGACGCCCGCTTGGCGGCGGCCGAAGCCGTCACCGCCGACGAGTATCTGGAGGCGCAAGCCTGGCGAGCCCGGCTCGTTGAGGCCGTGGCCGAGGCCTTCCGGAGCACCGACCTTCTCGCCACACCCGCCGTGGCCCACCGCCGCAAGGTGATCGGCGAGGACAGAATCGGTGATCAGCACTACCGGCCGGTTCTGTCGTGGTTCTCGGCTCTGGTGAACCACGCCGGGGTACCAGCGGTAGCGCTTCCCCTCCGCTTTCCGATCGGCGACCCGGGGCCACCGGCCTCGATCCAGCTCATCGCCCCCTGGTGGAAAGAGGACCTCCTCCTGGGAGTAGCGACGACTCTCGAAGCCGCCAAGGTTGTCGGTTTCGTCCCGCCCCCCCTTTTCTATGGGCAGGTTTGAGGTTTGGGACTGGAGGTCGGCCGACCTATCCGCATTGCCAGGCATAGCCCCCAACGGTCCTAACATTGAATCGTTGGGCCGGACACAGCAATGCTGAACCGTCTGGCCCTTTATGCCGATAAGCCCAAAGCGACCAGGACAGAACGATACGAAAAGACCAAGCACGGCTTGCGAATAGACCCAGGAACAAACCCCCTACACAGAGATACAAGTGGACACAATCAGTGCGCCCGTAACGACCGACCCGTCCCCCAGTGAACCACCCGCTGAACGACCCTCATCCGACCGACAGATAATCGACAAGATCGTCATCCGCTTCGCCGGTGACTCAGGTGACGGAATGCAGGTAGCCGGTGGACGCTTTACCGACGCCTCTGCCTATTTCGGAAACGACCTCTCCACCCTCCCGTCGTTTCCAGCCGAGATTCGGGCCCCCGCTGGGACTTTGCCCGGGGTCTCGTCCTTCCAGGTACAGATCGCCGATTTCGACATTCTCACGGCTGGAGACGCCCCCGACTGTCTGGTGGCAATGAACCCGGCCGCCCTCAAAACCAACCTCATGGATCTGCGGGCTGGCGGCACCCTGGTCGTCAACAACGAAGCCTTCGATGAGCGCAACCTGACCAAGGCCGGCTACAAGACCAATCCCCTCGAGAGTGAGCTGGTGGCGCCGTTCCGGTTGATCGAGGCGCCGATGGACACCCTCACCAAAGAGGCCGTCAAAGACAGCGGGGTCAGCGGTCGCGACGTCCTTCGTTCAAAGAACTTCTTCGCCCTTGGCCTTCTGGCCTGGCTCTTCACGCGGCCCATGGAACCCACCATCGAGTGGGTTCAGCAGAAGTTTGCCAAGAAGCCCGAGGTGGCTGCGGCCAACATCGCAGCCTTCAGGGCCGGTTGGAACTTCGGGTTCACGACCGAAGCAGCCAAGACCACCTTCGAAGTCCGACCGGCGGTCCTGCCGCCCGGTGTCTACACCAACGTGACCGGAAACACCGCACTTGCCTGGGGGCTAATTGCAGCCGCCCAATGCGCCAAGCTCTCGCTGTTCTACGGCACCTACCCGATCACACCCGCCTCCGACATTCTGCACGAGTTGTCGATGCACAAGAATTTCGGAGTTCGGACCTTCCAGGCCGAAGACGAGATCGCCGCCATCGGCTCGGTGATCGGTGCCTCTTTTGCCGGGAACCTCGGTGTAACCGGGACCTCGGGTCCCGGGATGGCGCTGAAAAGCGAGGCCCTGTCACTCGCCGTGACCACCGAACTCCCCCTGATCCTGATCGATGTGCAGAGAGCCGGACCTTCGACCGGCATGCCGACCAAGGTCGAGCAGTCAGATCTTCTGATGGCCCTGTTCGGGCGGCATGGCGAGGCTCCGCTTCCGGTGATCGCCATCCCCACCCCGTCGGAGGCGTTCGAACTGACCATCGAAGCGGTCCGGATTGCTCTCAAGTACATGACGCCGGTGATCCTGATGTCCGACAACCACGTCGCCAACAGCTCGGAACCCTGGAAGCTCCCCGATGTCGACAGCCTTCCCGACATCTCGGTGCCGTTTGCGACCTCCCTCAACGGTCGGAGCGCCGACGGCGCCGGTCATTTCCTGCCCTATCTGCGAGATCTCGAGACTTTTGCCCGTCCCTGGGCGATCCCGGGCACCGCCGGCCTCGAACACCGGATCGGTGGTATCGAGAAGGAGGCCGTGACCGGCAACGTCTCCTACGACCCGGGCAACCATCAATTGATGACCGACAGCCGTGCCTGGAAGATTGCCAACATCGCCAATGACATTCCCGACGTCTCGGTCATCGCAGACGAGGGCGCCGAGATATTGGTGCTGGGGTGGGGATCGACCTTCGGCGCCATCAAGGCAGCCGCCAACCGTCTCCGGGCCAAGGGCAAGAAAGTCGCCATCGCCCACCTGCGCTATCTCAACCCCTTCCCGAAGAATCTGGGTGAGGTCGTACGGGCGTATCCGAAGGTCCTCATCCCCGAGCTCAACAACGGCCAGCTGCTCAAGCTCATCCGGGCCGACTTCCTGGTCGACGCCAAGGGCCTCAACAAGGTCCAGGGTGAGCCGTTCAAGATCGCCGAGATAGAAGAGGCAGTGTTGGAGATGATGGAGGCGGAAGGGCACCGGGCCCCCCGCCCAATGGAAGGCTCACGATGACCGCCCCAACTTACAGCCGCTCCGATTTTCAGACCGACCAGGAAGTCCGCTGGTGTCCGGGTTGCGGTGACTACACGATCCTGGCCGCGGTCCAAGGATTCATGGCAAACATGGGAGTGGCCCGCGAGAAGATCGTCTTCGTCTCCGGGATCGGCTGCTCGTCCCGATTCCCCTACTACATGAACACCTACGGGATGCACTCGATCCACGGGCGGGCGCCTGCCATTGCCTCCGGAATCGCCGCCACCCGGCCCGACCTGTCGGTGTGGGTGGTCACCGGGGACGGTGATGCCCTGTCGATCGGTGGCAACCATTTCATCCATGCTTTGCGTCGCAACTTCAACCTCAAGATCCTCCTCTTCAACAATCAGATCTACGGACTCACCAAGGGTCAGTACTCCCCCACATCGGAGGTCGGCAAGCAGACCAAGTCGACTCCTATGGGATCGGTGGACTATCCGTTCAACCCCGTCAGCCTCGCCCTCGGGGCCGAGTCCTCGTTCGTGGCTCGCACGATCGACATGGACCGGGCCCACACGACGGAGATCCTTCAGGCGGCCTACGACCATCAGGGCACGGCCTTCATCGAGATCTACCAGAACTGCAATGTCTTCAACGACAAGGCTTTCCTCCAGCTCACCGGCAAGGAAGAAAAGGCAGTCAATCGGATCGATTTGGTGCATGGCAAGCCGATTACTTTCGGGCCGTCGGGAGAGAAGGCGATCGTTTTCGAGGACGGACGAGCCCAGGTCGTCGACACCGCCAGCGTCGACTCCACCCGCATCCTGGTTCATGACCAGACCCGGGCCGACCCCACTGTCGCTTTCGCACTTTCGAGGTTGTCGCACGGGCCCTATGGACCCACCCCGATGGGCATATTCCGCCAGGTCAGCCGACCGACCTACGAAGCCGGAATGGGCCAGCAACTGCTGGACGCCCAGGCCAAGCGCGGCCCCGGCGACCTTGGAAAGCTGATCCGCTCGGCAGGCACCTGGGAGATCAACAACTGACTTCGGCTGGCCATACGTTTAGTAAAGGATCTCCTCGGCCCGCAGGTGGCAGGCCTCGTTCCAGCGGACAATGGCGGGAAAGTCACGATCCCAGCCAAGCACGCCGATCGCACCCGTCTCCAGGATGAAGCCAGTACCGACGATGGGCTCGAGTTCCAGCCAGCGGGCCGCCAGCACCCGAAGGGCGTGGCTGTGTCCAAACAGAGCCACGTCGCCATCAACCGCCATCGCTCTGTCAATCACCCGGTCGGCTCGCGCAGCCAAATTCTCCAGACTTTCGCCCTTCTCGGGAGGATGGGTCCAGATCGACCAGTCGGGGATCCGCTTGCGAATGTCGAAGGCACTCAGCCCCTCGTATTCGCCGTAGTCCCATTCGGCTAGATCGGGATCGACCTGGGACTGTTCACCGAAGCCGGCCAGATCGCAGGTCACGCGCGCACGGAACAAGGGCGATGTGAGAACCAGGTCGAAACGACGACCTGACACCATCTCCCCCAAGGACTCGCCCTGACGACGTCCGATCGCGGTCAAGGGGAGGTCGGTGCGACCGGTGTGACGGCCGACGGCGCTCCAGGCGGTCTGGCCGTGACGAATGACGAGAATCTGCCTCATCAGCTTTCACCGAGTTGCTCACCCGCATGCCAATGCCGGTCGGGTCCGACCAGGTAGGCCACCGCAGTTGGACCCCACGAACCGCGCGGATAGAGATAAGGCTCGGCAGCGGCATTGAGGACCGGCTCGACGATCCGCCAGGCCTCCTCGACCGAATCCTGTCGAGCGAATAGGCGCTGGTCACCCTCCAATGCGTCCCAGAGCAACCGCTCGTAGGCCTCGGGGCCTTCAATCCCCAACTCCTGTTCGGTCTGGACGTCGAGATCCACCTCCTCACTGATCAACTTCTCACCGGGAAGCTTGGCCTGGAGGCTCAGCCCTATCAGATAGTTGGGCTTCATGCGGAAATGAAGCGTGTTGGCATGGGGGACCTTGTCGGTGCCGGCAAACAGCATCCGTGGAGGAGCCTTGAACTCGACCACGGCTTCGGTCAGGGTTTGCTCGAGAGCCTTGCCCAGCCTGATGTAGAAGGGAACGCCCGCCCACCGCCACGAATCGATGTTGATCTGCAACGCTACGAAGGTTTCGGCGCACGAACCGGGTGCGACTCCCGGTTCTTCTCGATACCCCTGGTACTGGCCCCTGATCACCTCTTCCGGATCGAGGATGCGGGTCGCCTTGAGGACCTTGGTGGTCTCGTCTCTGAGGGCGTCGGCATCGGCCGAGGCAGGTGGCTCCATGGCGAGGAGGCTGACGATTTGGAGGAGATGGTTCTGGACGACGTCGCGCAAAGCCCCAACGGTGTCATAGAAGGAACCCCTCCCCTCCACACCGAACGATTCCGCCATGGTGATCTGGACGTTGTCTATGTAGTGCCGATTCCAGACCGGCTCGAACAGGGCGTTCGCAAATCGAAACACCAGGAGGTTGAGCACCGGTTCCTTGCCGAGGTAATGATCGATCCGATAGATCCGGTCCTCCGGGTAATGCTCAAGAAGCAGCCGGTTGAGCGATCTTGCCGAGCCTAAATCCCGGCCGAAGGGTTTCTCCACGACCACCCTGCCGCGATCAAGACCTACCCGTGATAGGCCTTCCGCAACAACCGGGAACATGGCCGGTGGAATCGCCAGGTATGCAACCGGCATTGTGGTTCCGGCCACCTTGGCACCGACCCTTTCGAACAAACCCGGATCCTCATAGCGGCCGGCGACGTAACAAAGTCTGGCCGCCAGGCGCTCGAAGGCCTCTTCGTCGATTTTCTTCCCTGCATCTTCGAGCGAGCCGCGGGCCCTGCGACGGAGGTCCTCGTCGGTCCATTCCGATGACGCCACCCCCACGATCGGGATGTCGAGCGAGCGTTTGGCGGCCAGGTCATAGAGAGCCGGAAAGAGCTTCCGCCGGGCCAGGTCCCCGGAGACCCCGAACAACAGCAGCGCGTCCGCTTGCATCATCCGCCGGCGGGCGCTTCTGCATGACCACCAAATTGATGACGCATCGCACTCAGGGTCCGATCGGCAAAGTCGCCTTCATCGCGCGAAAAGAACCGCTGCCACAGGGCAGACGCGATCACTGGGACCGGCAGACCGAGATCAACCGCGCTCTGAACCGTCCACCTTCCCTCTCCGGAGTCCGAGACATGGCCCGTGTAGCTCCTCAATTCGGGGTCGGATCGCAAGGCTGCCGCGGTGAGGTCCAACAGCCATGACGTGATCACACTCCCCCGTCTCCACAATTCGGCAACGGAGGCCACGTCGATATCGAACTGGTAGCGCTCGGGATCTTGCAGCGGGGCGGTTTCGGCGTTGTCCTTGCGCCCGGCCCCACCCAGATTGGCCCTCTCGAGGACGGCCAGGCCCTCTGCGTAGGCCGCCATCAGACCGTACTCGATCCCGTTGTGGATCATCTTGACGAAATGCCCAGCTCCGGCCTGACCACAATGGAGGTAGCCCTGTTCACCCGGTTCGGGTGGACCGTTTCGACCGGGGGTGCGGGAGGCAGCCTCGATTCCCGGAGCCAGCGTCTGCCAGACCGGCTCGAGACGATTCACGGCCACATCGGCCCCACCGATCATCAGGCAAAACCCGCGTTCGAGACCGTGCACACCCCCGCTGGTCCCGACATCGAGGTATGTCACTCCCTCGGCGGCCAGCCGTCGTGCTCTGATGATGTCGTGTTCGAAGAAGCTGTTGCCACCGTCGATAACCGTGTCTCCGGGGGCCAGCAAGGGTTGGAGGGCCTGGAGGGTCTCGTCGACGAAGGCGGCAGGGATCATGATCCACACCGTCCGTGGCTGTTCGAGCTCGGAAACGAACCCAACGATCGAGTCGGCGCCGGTTGCCCCCTCGGAGGTCAGGGTCGCTACCACCGTGGGATTGACGTCGAAAACGACACAATCATGGCCGCCGCCCATGAGCCGGCGGACCAGATTGGCCCCCATCCGCCCCAACCCAATCATCCCTACCTGCATATCCCAACACTAGGCAGGTGGTTGAAGAGCCCTGCAACCCCGTACGCACCCTTTCCTCCCCATCGCTGTCGGCATGTCTGGCTTCTGGTCTACGCGATCGTCCCCGGCTCCGGAGGGGTCTCGGCCGTCGCCCGATACCAACTGAACATGTAGTCGGGATTGTCGAGAGGACGGGCGAAATCCGCCAACTTCAACGGGCGGAACGTGTCGCACATAACCGCCAGTTCCTGGGTGGCGGTGGCGCCGAGAGCCTTCTCGGCCAGCCCCGGCTGCGGGCCGTGAGGTATCCCATACGGATGCAGCGTGATTGAGCCCACCTCGATGCCCTTGCGGCTCTCGAAGTTGCCCGATACGTAGTAGATCATCTCGTCGGATTGCAGGTTCGAGTGGTTGTAGGGGATCGGAACCGCCTGCGGATCCCACTCCAGCCTGCGCGGACAGAACGAACAGATCACAAAACCGCGTCCCTCGAAGGTTTGGTGCGCCGGCGGTGGCTGGTGGAGCCTTCCCGACTTGGGCTCGAAGTCGGCGATGTTGAAGGTCCATGGGTACACGAAGCCATCCCACCCAACGACATTGAAGGGGTGGTAGTCGAGGACGTAGGTCTGATGACCGCCGCGCACCCGCACCGTCACCCGGTACTCCCCCGGCTCATCGTGAGCCTTTAGCTCAGCCGGCCCATGCATGTCCCGGTGGTAGTAGGGGGCGTGCTCCAGCAGGTTCCCGTACTCGTTGCGGTAGCGCCTGGGAGTCTCGATCTGGCCGGGGCTGGTGAAGATCAAGAGCCGGTGCTCTCCCTCGCCGACCAGGCGATAAGTGCACCCTCTTGGGATGACGATGTAGTCCCCCTGCCGGTAGGGCAGATCGCCAAAGATCGACTCGACCGTTCCCGACCCCTCGTGGACGAACAACACCTCGTCGCCCTCACCGTTGCGGTAATAGCCGGTCCCTGTCTCCAAGGGACGACAGACCCAGATCTCGACGTCGTCGTTCCACATCAAGAGCCGCCGCCCGCTGACAAGGTCTCCATCGGCCGCCAACTCGCCTGTGTGGAACAGATGATGTTGATGCTGCTCTGGCACCCATTCCCTTCGCTCAATCGGAGTGAAGCCTCCCAGCGCCATCACCCGACAGGGTGTCTGGAGGTGATAGAGGATCGAGTAGTTGCCGGAGAAGCCTTCCATCCCCATCACCTGCTCCGTGAGCAAGCGGCCATCGCGCCACAACTGGGTGTGACGTTTGGCGGGGACCTCCCCCAGACGCATGTAGACCGGCATGATTCCAACCTAATCCGACATCCGATCGGCGCGCTTCCCACACGGTGGCTAGCTTCGGCTGCCTCGCCTAAAGGTGCTTGGCGGCCTCCCGGCGGC
>CAZPIZ010000011.1:0-3488 GCA_964586615.1 uncultured Acidimicrobiaceae bacterium
TACTTTGTACTGGTTACTGATCTACTCCACAGTCACCGTTTTGGCCAGGTTTCGTGGCTTGTCGACATCTAGGCCCTTGGCGGTGGCGATGTGATAGGCCAGCAACTGAAGCGGCACCACGGCCGTTACCGTGCAGATCAGATCCGGACCCGCGGGAACCACCAGAACATGGTCGGCGACGTCCTTGGCCTCGGCTTCGTGACCTTCCTCGACCACCAGCAGGATGGTCGCACCCCGGGCCTTCATCTCCTGCATGTTGGAGAGCGTCTTGGCCCTGACGTGGGTGTCGGTCGCCACGCCTACAACAAGCACGCCGGGTTCGATCAAGGCGATGGGGCCATGCTTCATCTCGCCGGCGGCGTATCCCTCGGCCCGGACGTAGGCGATCTCCTTGAGCTTGAGCGCACCCTCCATCGCCACCGGGAAGTCGCCCGATCGCCCCAGGAAGAACACGTCCCTGGTATTGGCAAAGTCGCGGGCAAGACGGGAAATACCCTCCGAAGCCGTCAACGTCTCCTCCACCAGGGCCGGAAGGACTCTGACTGCTTCGGCCAGGTGCGCAATCGTGCCTTCGTCTTCGGTTCCCAGCATCTGGGCGAGATAAAGTCCGAGCAGCTGCATCGCTACCAACTGGGTAGTGAAGGTCTTGGTGGCGGCGACTCCGATCTCCGGCCCTGCTCTTGTGTACAGCACCGCATCGGCCTCACGGGCGAGAGCCGAGTCGACCACGTTCGTGACCCCGATCAGAGTCGCACCCTGCGCCCGGGCATACCGGACCGCCGCCAACGTGTCGAGGGTCTCACCCGATTGTGAGATACCGATCACCAAGGACCGCCGATCCAGGACCGGATCGCGATACCTGAACTCGGAGGCGATATCGATCTCCACCGGCAGCCTGGTCCAACGCTCGATGGCGTACTTGGCCGTCATCGCTGCGTGATACGAAGTCCCACAGGCGATCACGAAAGCCTTGTCGATCTGTTGGAGACGAGCGGGATCGAGTCCGAGTTCTTCCAGTCGAACATGTCCGTTCTTGTCGATCCGGCCCCGGATAGTGTCTGCGATGGCCTTTGGCTGCTCGTAAATCTCCTTCTCCATGAAGGTCTGGAAACCACCCTTCTCGGCGGCATCCAGGTCCCACTCGATCTTCCGCTCGGTGGGAGTAATAGGGTTACCCTCAAGATCGGTGATGGTCACCGAATCGCGTCGGAGTTCGACCACCCGATCGTCATCGACAATCAGCATCTGCCGGGTATGTTCGAGAAACGCCGGTATATCGGAGGCGAGGAAGTTCTCACCGTCTCCCTTGCCAACCACCAAAGGACTCCCGCGCCTCGCACCCACCAGCAGGTCCGGGTCCGAGGTTCTCATCACGACCAGCGCCAGCGATCCATCGGCTGTCCGCATCACCCTGCGCACCGCCTCGGCCAGAGGCAGGTCCGCCATTTCCTCGATCATGTGAGCTACCACTTCGGTGTCGGTGTCCGAGGCAAACTCGTGACCGCGGTCGAGAAGGTGTGATTTGAGCTCGGCCCAGTTCTCGATGATGCCGTTGTGGACCACGATCACATCGCCACCGCAATCGCGATGCGGATGGGCGTTGATCGTGTTGGGAATACCGTGGGTTGCCCAGCGGGTGTGCCCGATTCCGGTGTGGGCGATCGGAATCGGAGCCTGAGCAAGAGTTCGCTCGAGCTCGGCGATGCGTCCGACCTTCTTCACCACCGAGATTCCGTGGTCCAGCTGAACCGCGATACCGGCTGAGTCGTACCCGCGGTATTCGAGACGAGCCAAGCCTGGAATCAAGACATCGACCACCGGCCGGGGGCCGACGTAACCAACAATGCCGCACATGAGAAGTCCTTTCGATGTGCGACCGCAACGACTCACCAGACCACCGGTTTGGGTCTGATTTCACTGCGAGAGAACCTCTGTTCCGGAGTCACCTCCGGGCTTTCCGTGCTCCCGTTACGACCGTGAACGGCCGGGAAGGCATCCGCCGAATATTTCGATGACCTTCCTCCTCGTCACCTCCCCAGAGTGTGGAGAGGCCAGGCGCTATATCTTGAGAGTTGTAGTCGCGTTTCCGGTTCAGCCTGGGTCAGAGACCCCGAGCCCTCCATTCCTTACCGGGCGGCCAGCTCTCTGGCCACCACCTCTGCGAGACGATCAGCGTAGCTCACCGCATTCTCTTGGCTAGAGGCTTCCACCATCACCCGAACCACCGGCTCGGTACCGGAAGCCCGAACCAGGACCCGTCCATCCTCGCCCAGTTCTGTTTCGGCTTGGCGAACCGCCTCCCAAACCTCTTTGGCCGCTTCCAGCGGCACTCCCCAGCCAACGGTGACGTTGCGCAAGACCTGGGGGTACTCGGTCATGGCCTGGCGGCTGAGCTCCCTGAGTTCCAGCCCGGTGCCGGCCACGACGTCAAGGAGGCGGACCGCCGTCAACAAGCCGTCACCCGTGCGGCCCTTATCGAGAAAGATGATGTGACCCGATTGCTCGCCACCCAAGATGGCCTTCCGGGCCTGCATCTCCTCAAGGACATAACGGTCCCCGACCTTGGTTTCCACCATCTCGATCCCGGCCTCTGTCATCGCCCTCCGAAAACCGAGATTGGACATGACCGTGGTCACAACGAGGTTGCCCTTCAATCGCCCCTGGCTCTTCCAGTGCCGGGCGATGATGGCCATGATCACATCACCATTCAGTGGCCGGCCGTCCTCGTCAAAAGCCAACAGGCGATCGGCATCACCGTCGAAGGCGAGGCCGATCCTCCCGTTGACCTTCTGAGCCAGGAACTCGGGATGGGTGGATCCACAGCCAAGATTGATGTTGGTTCCGTCGGGCTCCACAGCCCACTCCTCGACGGAGGCGCGCAACTTTCGGAGCAGCGCCGGAGCGGCCTGAAAGGCGGCACCGTTGGCCCCATCGATCACGATCTCGAGACCGCGGTAGCTGTATTTGGCGAGTGAAGCCAGAAAGGAGATGTAGCGGTCGAAAGCCGTTTTGTCGATGAACCTGGTACCGATCTTCTCGCCGATCGGGATCCGGGTGCTGGCACTGCGCAGACGCTCCTCGATCCGATCCTCTTCGGCGTCACTTAGCTTGGTCCCGTGTGCCGAAAGCAGTTTGATCCCGTTATCGGCGGCCGGGTTGTGAGATGCCGAGACGACGGCCCCCATGGTGGCGCCGCTTTCAGCGGTCAGATACGAGATACCACCCGATGGCATGACCCCGACGTCGACCGTATCGATCCCGGCCGATTGAAAGCCTGCCTGAAGAGCGAGCGAAAGCATCTCCCCCGAGCGCCTCGTATCCCGGCCCACCACTGCCGGTCCCATCGAAAGCGCCAAGCCGGCGGCGCGGCCGATGGCCACGGCCAGTTCGGCGGTCAGCTCGAGATTGGCAACACCGCGGACACCGTCGGTGCCGAAAAGACGGCGGCCAGGTTGGACAAGCGGACCGAGTCGGGATCTTTCGGTCAT
>CAZPIZ010000011.1:3588-6035 GCA_964586615.1 uncultured Acidimicrobiaceae bacterium
AGCAGCGTGGCGACCTCGGTTGCCAGGCGCCCGAGGGGCATGCTGGCGGCGTCGATGACCCACCATTGACGATCGACATCGACGGCTCTGGGCGAAAAAGTCTTGTTGGTGTTCATGTGAAGTAGCTCCGGACGGCCCGAACCGGGCCGATCCTGACGGGGAAAGAAAGCTCCGAACCGGAGCCGTTACATGGTAACGGCGGTGGGCCCCTTGAGCCAAACCAAACCTTGCCAGCCCTAGAGTCGGCACGGCGTGCCGACCACCCCCAAGAAGCCCAGCTAGATGGCGGACAACCCCGATGTGATCGTTATCGGCGCCGGAATCGTAGGTCTGGCCACAGGTTTGAAATTGTCCGAGTCCGGAGCCCGGGTCACCCTGGTCGACAAAGAGCAAGCGATTGCCACCCATCAGACCGGGCACAACTCTGGCGTCTTGCACACCGGGATCTACTACCGGCCCGGGTCCTTCAAAGCCCGCCTGTGTGTCGACGGTCGCCGGCAGATGTTGAACTTTTGCGACGAGGAGCAGATCCGAACCCACCTTGGGGGGAAAGTGGTGGTGGCAACCAGGGCGGATGAACTCGAAGCCCTCGACGAGTTGGAGCGCCGGGCCGGCGCCAACGGGATCGACGGCGTCCAGCGAATCTCGACGGACCAGCTCAAATCCCTCGAGCCGGAGGCGGCCGGAATCGCCGCCCTACACGTGCCCGGCGCTGGCACCGTCGATTACAGGCAGGTCGCCATGGCGATGCGCCGAAGGATCGAGTCAAAGGGAGGTGAAGTTGTAACCGGCTCGGAGGTTGTCGGGGCCCTACGTCGGGACTCGATCTGGTCACTCAACCTCGGCGAGGGGAAACGGTTGGAAGCTCCGAAAGTCGTGGTCTGTGCGGGCCTCCAATCGGATCGGGTAGCCCGTCTGCTCGGGCTCGATCCCGATGTCCGAATCGTTCCGTTTCGCGGCGAGTACTGGCACCTGCAGCGACCGGAGCTGGTTCGGAGCATGATCTATCCGGTCCCGGACCCGCGGTTTCCCTTCCTCGGTGTCCACTTCACAAAGAAGATCGACGGAACGGTCGAGGTGGGTCCCAACGCGGTACTGGCCTTCGCCCGCGAGGGTTACTCATGGGGGCGGATCGTCCCGTCCGAGCTCGCCCAGATCCTTTCCACCCCTGGACTTGTGCGTCTGGCGCGTCGCTACTGGCGAACCGGCTCCGCCGAGATCGCCCGGTCCCTGATTCCTGCCCTGTTGTTGAAAGCTGCCAGGGCCTTGCTCCCGGCGGTTCGGCCCAACGATCTGGTCCGGGCCGGGGCCGGGGTGAGGGCCCAGGCTCTCGGGCCCGATGGGCAGCTCGTCGACGACTTCGCCTTTGCAGCCGGCGAGGGGGTCCTGGCGGTCCTGAATGCTCCGTCTCCGGCCGCCACTGCTTCGCTGGCGATCGGCGAGGAGATAGCAGCCAGGATCCCCGACTGACGGCTAAGGAACCAGGCTCACAAGGTCGGGGAGCTGGGCGACGGAGGCGATTCTGGGGGAGTGCTCCATGGCCAGACCGAACGGATCGACCAACACTGAAACTGCCAACCGGGCTGCCAACGCCCCGCCCACGTCGTGATAGATCGAGTCACCGATGTACCAGGCCCGGGCAGCATCGACTCCGAGTCGCTCAAGGGCGTGGGCAAAGATGGCCGGGTCGGGCTTGGCGAAACCGACCTCATGGCTGTCGACCACAAACTCGAACAGACCATCGAAACCGGCCCGGGACAGGGACTCCCGAACGGATCCGTCGGAATTGGAGACGACGGCCACTCGAATCCCCGACTCTTTCAGCTTGGAGACGGCGGCGACGGTGCCATCGATCGCCATGTTCCAAATGCCGTATCCGTTGGCGGTCAACTCGGCCCCGAGCTCGGGATCGGGAAGGCCAAGACCGGTGAAGAAATGGCCTTGCCACCAGACCCACGATTTCTCATCGCCGGCCAATCGCAGCCTGGCATAGGCATCCATCGCCCGATAGTGCGCCTCGAAGGCACGAAGCGGATCGACAGGATGTCCCAGCAACCCCGACAAGGCAACAGGATCCTGTAAAACGAGCGTCCCCCCCGCATCAAACAGAATGGCTTCAGGTCTTTTCACATCCACCTTCAGTCTTCCATCTTCCATCTTCAATCTTCCATCGGCCCTTGGTCTTAGGACGGGTTCGCCTCCCCCTCCGGCCCGCCAACCAGTTGGCGGTCCACCTCCCCCAACGTCGCTTCGCTCCTGGGGGAGGAAACAGATCTCCCTCAATAACCGACTTCCCACAGGATCAGGCCATGAGGTGGGGCCATGTTGGCGGCCTTGGCTCGGTCGCGGGCGGTCAAGACGGTTTCGATCTCATCGGCGCCTCGGCGGCCCCTGCCGACATCGATCATGAATCCGACGATCGAACGCACCATCTGATGGCAGAAGGC
>CAZPIZ010000011.1:6135-23465 GCA_964586615.1 uncultured Acidimicrobiaceae bacterium
TGCCGACATCGATCATGAATCCGACGATCGAACGCACCATCTGATGGCAGAAGGCATTGGCGGTGATGGTGAACACGGTCATCGGGCCCTCCAGGTTCCAGGCGGCGGCGAGGACCCTGCGAGTGGTCGAACCGTTGTCGGGCATCCGGCAAAAGGAAGCGAAGTCGTGCTCACCCAAAAGCCCCTCCGCTGCCGCGTTCATCGCCGCCAGGTCGAGTGGATCGACAACATGCCAACTCTTTTGGCGGCTCAGTGGATCGGCCAGAGGGTCGTTCAGCACGAGGTATCGATATAGGCGCCACTTGGCAGAGAACCTGGCGCTGAAGTCGTCAGCTGCCCTGTCCACCGATGCAACGACAACCTCTGGCCCCATCATGCCGTTCAACGACCGGGCCAGCCGGACCGGGTCCAGATCCCCGTCCCACACGAAGCTGACCACCTGTTGTCGGGCGTGGACGCCGGCGTCGGTTCGTCCGGCTCCGGTCGTGATGACGTCGGCGCCGAGCACTCGGCCGAGTCGTTCCTCGAGAACCCCCTGAACCGTCCGGATCCCCGTCTGGCGGGCAAAACCGCGAAAACCGGTGCCGTCGTAGCCGAAGTCGATCCGATACACCGGCATCAGAAGCGGAAGAACGCAGCTCCCAGGAGGGTCTGGACGAGGTAGATCAGGGCGGCTCCGAGCCCGACCGCGGCACCAGCCTCCACCCATCGGAGACCGAAGACCACCTTGGCGACCACCACCAGCAGGGCGAGATACCAGAGCAGTCCCACCCAGGCGAAATCGACCGCACCCAGCAGAAACGGCAAGCTGGCGAATCCGGCGGTGCGGATCATGGTTTGGGGATCGCCGTTGCCCTTGAGGAGCCTGGTAGCCATCAGCCAGATAGCAAAGGAGAGAAACAGCAACCCGGCGATCCCGATGATCACTCCCTCCAGAATCCCGAGGAGATTGAAGGTTCCGGAGCGAACCGAAAGGACGAGGATCACGATGGCGTGTACGGCCGCCACAATCATCACCGCGTCGGCGGTGGCACTGTGCTCGAACATCACCTGCCGGGCCGTACGCTGATCGAAGAACGTCAGCCGGATGGCTTTCTGGACGGACTCCATCTGGCCGACCTTACCGGCGCCGCAAGCTGACGCCACCGACACCATGGTCGGCGTTCTTGTGAAGGATCAAGGTTGCCCGCTCCCGGGTCGGGAGGATGTTGGCCTCCAGGTTCACGAGGTTGATCTCCTTCCAGATGCGACGACTCTCGGCAACGGCTTCATCGTCGGTCAGGCTGACATACCGATGGAAGTAGGCCGCAGGATCACGGAACGCCGTGTCACGGAGGGTCAGGAAGCGAGAGACGTACCACCCCTCTATGTCGGCCGGATCGGCGTCGACATAGATCGAGAAGTCGAAATAGTCCGAGACGAAGGCGCCGGTGGCACCTCCCTGAAGAACATTGAGGCCCTCGACGATGAGGATGTCGGGCCTTCTCACCTGGCGCGCTTCGCCGGAGACGATGTCGTAGGCCTGATGCGAGTAGACGGGCGCCGAAACTTCGGCCGCGCCCGACTTGAGATCGGCCACGAACTGGAGCAGGCGGCGGCGGTCGTAACTCTCGGGAAAGCCTTTCCGTTGCATGAGGCCCCGTTCCTCCAGTACCGAGTTCGGAAGGAGGAAGCCGTCGGTGGTGACCAGATCAACCCGTGGATGATCGGGCCATCGGCTCAAGAGGGCCTGGAGCACACGGGCTGAGGTCGACTTGCCCACCGCCACCGAACCAGCCACTCCGATTACGTAGGGAACCGGAGTTGTGGGCTTGCCCAGAAAGGTGTCGGTGACGCTGAAGAGTTGATGCGATGCTCGCACGTAGAGGTTGAGCAGGCGGGAGAGCGGCAAATAGACGTCTTCCACCTCGGTGAGGGAAAGGGCGACGTTGATGCCCCGCAGCTCCGCAACATCGGTCTCGTTGAGCGTGAGCGGGGTCGATGCCCGCAACCCCGCCCACTCGGGCCGCGAGAAGAGCAGGTACGGTGAAGAGTTCACTGCCGGTGCATGGGACGCACCACACACGACACCCCACGCACCACGCTGTTAGACCAACTCGATTAGAGCCTCTTCGGCACCGTCGCCGCGGCGGGGACCGAGCTTGGTGATCCGGGTGTACCCACCAGGCCGCTCGGCGTAGCGGGGCGCCACTTCATCGAACAACTTGGTGACGACCGCGTTGTCGTGAATCGTCTTGAGGATGGTCCGCCGCGAATGGAGATCGCCTCTGCGAGCCCTGGTGATCAGCTTCTCAGCCAGTGGCCGCACGGCCTTCGCCTTGGCGACGGTGGTGATCACCTGGCCCTCGGCAAACAGGGACCTGGCCAGATTGGCCAGGATGATCTTCTCGTGAGCTCCGGAGTTACCGAAACGAGCACCTTTGCGAGGCCGAGGCATCAGTTGCTGCCCTGATCCGCCAAAGACAGGCCCAGCTCGTCGAGCTTGGCGATCACTTCTTCAAGGCTCTTCTGTCCGAAGTTGGTGATGTTGAGCAAATCGTCGGCGGTTCGCTGCACCAGCTCGCCAACTGTCTTGATCTGGGCCCGGCGAAGGCAGTTGCGGGGACGCTCCGAAAGATCCAGCGCCTCAATGGGGAGGTCGAGATCGGGAGAGCCCGAGCTCTCGCTCTGGCGCTCGCCGAGTTCAAGACCGACTCCTTCGCCCATATCGGCGAAAAGGTTCATCAGCTCGCGCAGGGTTTTGCCGGCCGAGGAGACGGCTTCGCCGGGAGCGATGGCTCCGTTGGTCTCGACATCGAGGACCAGGCGATCGAAGTTCGTCATCTGACCGACCTGGGTGCTCTCCACCCGGTAGGCCACCTTCCGGACGGGCGAGAAAATCGAATCGATCGGGATCACGCCGATCGTCCCCGAGCCCTGCTTGTTGGAGTCGGCGGAGCGATACCCGACTCCAGGGGCGACGGTCAGCTCCATCTCGAGACGGCCATCACTCGAAAGGGTGGCGATGTGATGGTCGGAGTTGACGATCTCGACACCGGCCGGCACCTTGAATTGACCGGCTGTAACTACCCCGGGACCCTTGGCGGTCAGGTAAATGGTGTGCTCGTCGGACTCGGCCAGTCGAACCACGACCTGCTTGACGTTGAGAATGATGTCGACCACATCCTCCACGACTCCCGGTACGGTCGAGAACTCATGCTGGACACCTTCGATCCGGATGTTGGTGACGGCCGCACCCGGGACCCGCGAAAGCAGGGTCCGGCGCAAAGTGTTTCCCAGGGTGTATCCAAACCCCGGTTCCAAAGGCTCGGCGATAAAACGAGAACGGTTGGGACCGGCCTCTTCTTCGGCAATATGGGGACGCTGAACGATCAACACGGCTCTTTCTCCTTTCGGCTCACTTGGAGTAGAGCTCGACGATCATCTGTTCTCTGATGGCGGTGTCGATCTGGACCCGGCTGGGAACAGACAACACCGCCACCTTGCGCTCACCGGCGACAACACTGAGCCATTCCGGGACCGGATGACTGATGGTGTCGACGGCGTGCTGGATGATGATCAGCTCACGACTGCGCTCTTTGACCGAGACCACTTCTCCGGTCTTGAGCTGGTAAGAGGGGATATCGACTTTCTTTCCGTTGACGAGGAAGTGGCCGTGGTTCACCAGCTGGCGGGCTTGAGGCCTGGTCGCGGCGAAACCAGACCGCCACACGACGTTGTCGAGCCGGAGCTCGAGAAGACGCAAGAGGTTCTCGCCGGTCACGCCGCCCTGGCGGTTGGCCATCTCGTAGTAGCGGCGGAACTGACGCTCGAGAACGCCGTACATGGTGCGCAGCTTCTGCTTCTCGCGCAACTGGAGCATGTAATCGCTTTCCTTGATCCGACCGCGGCCGTGCTGACCAGGCGGATAAGGGCGACGCTCGACCGGGCACCGCTTGTTCTGACAGAGCGGGGTGCGGGCGCGCCGACAGGCGCGGTGACGGGGTCCCGTGTAACGAGCCATGGCTAACCCCTCCGCCGCTTCTTCTGACGGCAACCGTTGTGTGGCATCGGGGTCACATCACGAATGCCGGTGATCTCCATCCCCATGTTCTGGAGGGTGCGAACGGCGGTGTCCCTGCCCGAGCCGGTGCCCGAGACGATCACGTCGAGCTTTCGAATCCCGTGCTCACCGGCTCTGCGAGCCGCTTCTTCCGCTGCTACTTGAGCCGCATACGGAGTCGACTTGCGAGAGCCCTTGAATCCAACCGCCCCACCGGACGTCCAAACGACGGCATTGCCCCCCTGATCGGTAATGGTGATGAGGGTGTTGTTGAAGGAGGCCTTGATGTGGGCCTGGCCGTGTGAAATGTTCTTGCGCTCGCGCCGACGCACTCGCTTGGGGCCGGCACCGGCCGCGGGGGGAGGAGTCTGTTTTGCCACCGTCTATCCCTACTTCTTGAGTTTCTTCTTGCCGGCAATGGCCGTCTTTGGGCCTTTGCGAGTACGGGCATTGGTGTGGGTCCGTTGACCTCGGACCGGGAGGCCACGACGATGGCGAATGCCCTGGTAGCAGCCGATTTCGATCTTGCGCTTGATGTTTTGCTGAATCTCCCGGCGGAGATCACCCTCGACCTGGAAGTTTTGCTCGATGTGCCTACGAACCCGGGCCGCTTCATCCTCCGTGAGATCCTTCACCTTGGTGTCACGGCTCAAACTCAGCTCCTCGCAGATCTGGTGGGAGCGAGTGAGACCGATACCGAAGATGTAGGTGAGACCTATCTCAAGCCGCTTGTCGCGGGGAAGATCAACGCCTGAGATTCGAGCCATTCATTTACCCCTGACGCTGCTTGTGACGCGGGTTGGGACAGATCACCCAGACGCGGCCATGCCGCCGGATGATCCGGCACTTTTCGCACATCTTCTTGGTGGAAGGTCTGACTTTCATCTATATCTCCAGACGATCCGGCCCCTGCTGGGATCGTACGCCGACAACTCAACATCTACCCGGTCCCCGGGAAGAATCCGGATACGCCGCATCCTCATTTTTCCGGACACGTGCGCGAGCACTTCCAAGCCACCGTCGATTTCGACCTTGAACATGGCGTTCGGGAGGTTTTGGACAACGGTACCTTGGACCCGGATGACGTCGTCTTCCTCTGTCACGAGAAATTCATCACGTCGATTGGGTTCCGAAGACCGGCGGAGAATGGTACCTGCTACCGGCCATTTCTACCAAATCAACCGGTTTTTCGGCCAGGGTCATGACCTTCACCCCATCCCGGGTAATGGCGACCGTGTGCTCGAAATGCGCCGAGAGCGACCCGTCGGCGGTTCGCACGGTCCAACCATCCGAATCCACGGTCGTTTCCCAATCACCCAGGTTGAACATAGGTTCGATGCAGAGCGCCATTCCGGTCTTGAGCTTCATCCCCCTTCCGGCCTCGCCCACATTTGGTATCTGGGGCTCCTCGTGCATCTGGCGACCGATCCCGTGGCCAACGTAATCCCGGACGATCCCGGTCCGGTGCCGCTCCCCTACGGCCTGGACCGCAGCCGAGACGTCGCCGATTCGGGCTCCCGCCTTGACCTGGCGAATCCCTGCCCACATGCCTTCTTCGGTTGCGCCTATCAGCCGGGCGGCGTCGGTCGAGATTTCCCCGATGCCCATGGTGAAGGCGGCATCTCCGTGAAATCCCTCGAAAATGGCTCCAGAATCGACCGAGAGGACATCGCCCGGGCGCAGCTTGTACTCGGAGGGGATCCCGTGAACGACCACGTCATTGACCGATAGACAGAGATGGCCCGGATAGGGGATCTGGTGGGGAGAGGGCTGGTACCCGAGAAAGGATGGGGTGCAGCCACGCTCGCTGGTTGTCTTGGCGGCGATCACGTCCAGCTCCCTCAAGGTCACCCCGGGTTTGGCGGCTTCGCGGACGGCCTGGTGGACGGCGGCGACACAGGCACCGGCGACGGCCATCTTGGCGAATTCACGGTCGGACTTGAGGGTGATCATGGCCGGGCCTCCGGCCCGGCGTGGTGGGTGATGAGTAGTGAGTCCTGGCTCATGAACGGACCGCCTCGAGGACTCGTTCGGTCACCTCGTCCACCGTGCCGATGCCGTCGACCATAACTAGCAGCCCGCGCTCTTGATAGGTCTCGATCAGCGGGGCGGTTTGTTCCTCGTAGATCTTGAACCGGTTGCGGATGGTTTCCTCGGTGTCGTCGGCTCTTCCCCGCGACATCATGCGGGCGGCGAGGGCATCTTCGTCGACCTCGAATAGGACCACCCGATCGAGGCCCTCGCGGCCGATCAGCTGATCCAGAGCTTCTACCTGAGGACCGGTCCGGGGAAAGCCGTCGAGGATGTATCCGGGCCGCGCATCGGGCTCGGCAAGCCTCTCAGCCAGCATCGCCACGGTCATGTCATCGGGCACGTAGCCGCCCTCTTCCAAGATGGCTCCGACCCGCTTGCCGAGCTCGGAGCCGTTGGACACATGATGTCGGAACATCTCACCGGTCGAGATATGCGGAATACCGAGCCGCTGTGCCACCAGCGAGGCCTGGGTCCCCTTGCCGGCGCCAGGAGGACCGATGAACAGCAGCTTCATCACGCCTCCAGCGTGACCAAGCTCGGCCACAGGTCCCAAGGGCTCACGTAAGGAACCCCTCGTAGTTTCTCATCGTCAGCTGGCTCTCTACCTGTTTCATGGTTTCGATGGCGACGCCCACCACGATGAGAATGGATACCCCGGAGAAGCCGATCGGAATGCCCCAGATGAGGCTGGCCAAGGTGGGAATCACTGCGATGAGGGCCAGATATATCGAACCAGGAAGGGTGATCCTGTTGAGGGTGTGGCCGAGGTACCTGGTGGTAGCGCTGCCGGGGCGAACCCCGGGTATGAAACCGCCCTGTCTCTGCAACATCTCCGACTGCCGCTTCGGATCAAACTGGATCGCCGTGTAGAAGTAGGTGAAGAAGATGATCAGTGTGAACAGGATGACCACGTACCAGATGCTTACGCGTCCGGTCTGACCACCGAGGTTGCTGTCGATCCACCGCCGCAGGCCCGCCAGGATGCGGTTGTCCGAGGGAATCGCGGTCACCAGTAGAGAGGGGAACAACATCACCGAGGAAGCGAAGATCACCGGGATGACGCCTGCGGTGTTGACCTTCAGCGGAATGTAGGTGGATTGGCCACCCATGACCCGGCGTCCTCTCACCCTTTTGGCGAACTGGATTGGAATGCGCCGCTGGGCCTGGTCGATGTAGATGATGGCCACGATCATCAAGAGGAAGGCAAGCAGGATGGCGGCGAACAGGGTGTAACGACCGATGGCCCCCGTGTTCCCCCAGATTCGTCCGAAGGTGAAGGGGAATTGGCTCAGGATCGAAATGAAAATGATGAGCGACATTCCATTGCCGATCCCACGCTGCGTGATCAACTCCCCGAGCCACATCACGAAGGCGGTGCCCGCCGTCATCGTCAGCACTACCAGAGCGACCCGGCCCGGGTTGTAGTTGGGGATCAGATCGATCCCGTTGGTGAGGGTCCCGGTGTGGAAGAGGTAGGTAAAACCGGTCGACTGGATCAGGGCCAGGATGACCGTGATGTATCGGGTCCACTGGGTGATCACCTTGCGACCGCCTTCGCCCTCGTCCTGGAGCGTCTGGAGCCGGGGAATGACGACGGTCAGAAGTTGCATGATGATCGTCGCGGTGATGTAGGGCAGGATTCCGAGCGTGAACACCGAGAACTGCTCGAGCGCACCACCGGAGAAGAGGTTCAGCAAGCCGTAGATGCCACCGGCCTGCTGTTGGGCCTGCCAAATCCGAACCGCATCGAGGTCGATACCCGGCACCGGCAAGGTCGTTCCAAAGCGGTACACCGCGAACATCGACAGCGTGAAGAGGATCTTCCCCCGCAGATCGGCGATCTTGAACATGTGGCGGAACATCGAGAGCATGGCTACCTCGCAGGTCGACCGAGCCGGGCCGCATCCCAGCCACGGGCCTCACTCATTCGATTACCTCGCACGTTCCGCCGGCGGCTTCGATCTTGACCTTGGCCGCTTCCGAGAAGGCATGCGCCTGCACCGTGAGAGCCCGGTCGATTTCGCCCTCGGCGAGCACCTTTACCCGGCCGCGGTGCTTGATGAGACCACGCTTGCGCAGCTCGTCAGGATCTACCACCGCCCCGGAGCTGAACCGGGTGAGAGCCTCGACATTGACGATCGCAAAGGTTTCCTTGTTTGGATTACGAAAACCCTTGAGCTTGGGGATTCGCATCGCCAGCGGCGTCTGGCCACCCTCAAAACCGGGGCGCAACGTGTTGCGGGCCTTGAGCCCCTTGGTGCCGCGGCCGGCGGTCTTCCCGCCCTTGCCACCGGGACCACGTCCGACCCTGATCGCCTTCCTCTTCGACCCCGAAGGCGGCTTTAGATCGTGTAATTGCAGTTGGTCACTCATCTTCGCTCTTCTTCTTCTTGCGGGCCGGGGCAGGCGTCGGGGTTGGTTCGGTCACTTCCACAAGGTGGCGGACTCGATGAATCATGCCCCTGATCGAGGGGTTATCTGGAAGGTCCACGGTTGAATTCATCTTGCCAAGGCCCAGACCCTTGACCGTTTGACGGGTTTTGGGCTTTTCGCCGATCAGCGAGCGGCGCAAAGTCACCTGAATGTTGTCTGGCACTGGCGTCTCCTAACCGTTCCTCGCCCGCAGCGCCTCGGTGCTGCGATAGGCGGCCAGCAAACCCGGAGGAACAACCTCTTCCGGCTGCTTGCCGCGCAGCGCCGCCACCTGCTCGGGCCGCCTCTGTCCGGTAAGAGCATTCATCGCAGCCTGAGCCACGTTGATATGGGTCGGGGAACCGAGGGATTTGGCAAGGGCATCACGAATCCCGGCCGCCTCGAGAATCTGACGGACCGCACCACCGGCGATGACACCGGTGCCGGGTGAGGCCGGCTTGATGAGGACCCGCGAGGCACCATGGATACCAACCGCTTGATGGACCACGGTCTGACCGGCCATCGGGATCGTCACCATTGCCTTACGAGCTGCTTCCATGCCCTTCTGGATGGCACTGGGGACCTCACGGGCCTTCCCATAGCCCACGCCGACACGGCCGTTGCCGTCGCCCACGACGACCAGAGCAGTAAAGCTGAACCGCTTGGCCCCCTTGGTGACCTTGGCCACACGGTTGATGGTGATGACTCTCTCGTCGTACTGAACCTCAGCCATGGCTACTCCTAGAACTCCAAGCCGGATGCCCGGGCAGCATCCGCCAGAGCCTTGATACGACCGTGATATGTAAAACCACCACGATCAAAAACGACAGCCCCGACTCCGGCCTGCTTGGCGCGGTCGGCGACCAGTTTTCCGATCTCGGTAGCGGTCTCCACCGTGAGATTTTTCGAGCGGAGCGAGGCTTCCTGAGACGAAGCGGCTGCGAGCGTGCGGCCGCTCTGGTCGTCGATGACCTGGGCGTACAGATATCGGTTGCTGCGGAACACCGCCAGGCGCGGGCGCTCGGGAGTGCCGGAAACAGCCTTGCGCACCCGGAAATGCCGGCGGCGTCTGGCATCGAGCCGATTGCTCATCTCTTCCCTGCTTTCCCGGCCTTGCGCCGCACCTGCTCATTCAGATAACGAACGCCCTTGCCCTTGTAGGGCTCCGGTGGCCTCACCTTGCGAATGTCGGCGGCCACCTGACCGACCTGTTCCTTGTCCACGCCGGAAACCATGATCCTGGTCGGTTCGGGCACCTCAAAGGTGATCCCATCCGGGGCTTCTACGGTGACCAGATGGCTGAACCCGAGCTGAAGCTCGAGAGTCGAGCCCTTGAGGGCGGCTCGGTAACCAACGCCGACGATTTGCAGCTCCCGCCGGAAGCCCTCGGCAACACCCTGGACCATGTTGGCCAGCAGTGCCCTCGAGAGCCCGTGAAGAGCACGATTCTCCCGCTGATCATCGGGCCGGGAGACCGTCAGCACGGTGCCTTGCTCGGAGGTCTTATCCATCGACACCGCCATGGCCTCGGGGAAGACCCGCTCCAGGCGGCCCAGGGGTCCCGTGACCCCGACGCGAGGGCCGTCGAGGGTGATCTCGACACCGGATGGCACCGGAATCGGCTTCTTGCCTACGCGACTCATCTCACCAAACCTCACACAAGACTTCGCCGCCCAGCTTGCGGCGTCTTGCCTCGCGGTCAGGGAGAAGCCCCTGGGAGGTCGAGACGACAGCGACGCCAAGCCCGCCCTGAACCCGTGGCAGCTCATCGGCGGGGCGGTAAACCCGGTGACCGGGACGCGACACCCGCTTCAAACCTGAGATGGCAGGCGTCCGCCGGGGGCCATATCGGAGAACCACGGTCAGATTTGACTTGACTAACTCCGAGACGACCTCGAAGCGATCGATGTAACCCTCCGAGGCCAGAATCCTTGCCACCCCTTCCCTGAGGTGTGAGGTCGGCATCGTCACCCGCTCGTGGCCCACCGCCACCGCGTTGCGGATGCGGGTGAGCATGTCAGCAATAGGGTCGGTAAGCATCTACCAGGACGCCTTTCTGATCCCGGGCAGCTCGCCGCGCTGGGCGAGCTGGCGAAAGCAGATACGGCACATGCCAAAGTCCCGCAGGTATGCCCTGGCCCGGCCGCAACGCTTGCACCGCGTGTAGCCGCGCACTGCAAACTTGGGTTTGCGGTTTGCCTTGATGATCATCGATTTCTTTGCCACAAGGTCTCCTAGACACGCGCTTCTTGCTTGCGGAACGGAAAGCCAAAGGCGTCGAGTAGGGCTTTGGCATGCTGATCGTCGGTGGCCGTGGTGCAGATGGTGATATCCATCCCCCGCACCGTCGACACCCGATCGAAATCAATCTCGGGGAAGATGAGTTGCTCGGTCACTCCGAAGCTGTAGTTGCCGCGGCCATCGAAGGCCCTCGGGTTGAGGCCACGGAAGTCACGAATACGCGGGATGGCGACGGCCAGCAACCGGTCGAAGAACTCCCACATGCGGTTGCCGCGCATCGTCACCGACGCCCCCACCGGCATGCCCTCGCGCACCTTGAACCCGGCGATCGACTTGCGGGCCTTGTTGAGGCGGGGTTTCTGACCGGTGATCAGCGAAAGCTCGTCGAACGCCTGCTCGATCGCCTTGCGATCACCCACGGCCTCGCCAACTCCCATGTTGACGACAATCTTCTCCAGACGAGGGATCTCCATGGGATTGGCAAGCGTGAGCTGGGATTTCAACGCTGGAGCGACCTTGTCGAGATAGACCAACTTGAGGCGGGGAACCGGAAGGGCACCGGGCCCCGCGGCCATAGAAGTGTCAGGACCCGCGGCCAGAGAAGTGTCAGGAGTCGTCACAGGTCACTCCCGCAGCGGCGGCACACCCGGTGCTTGCCGTTATCGTCGAACCGGTAGCCGATCCGGGTTGGTTTCTTGCACTCGTCACAGAAGAGCATGACGTTGGAAACATGCACCGGCATGTCCTTGTCGATCACACCACCTTGCATGGTCTGACCACGCGGTCGCTGGTGCTTCTTGGCGGTGTTGACGCCTTCGACGATGACCTGGTCTTTCTTCCGGATCACCTTCGATATGCGTGACTCCTTGCCGGCATCCTTGCCGGAGATGACGACCACCTTGTCGCCGGCCCGCAGCTTCATCACAACACCTCGCTCATCACAACACCTCTGGGGCGAGCGAGACAATCCGCATGAACTTCTTGTCGCGGAGTTCCCGAGCGACCGGGCCGAAGATGCGGGTGCCACGCGGCTGACGGTTGGCATCGATGATCACGCAGGCGTTGTCGTCAAAGCGGATGTAGGTCCCATCGTCCCGGCGGGCAGCCTTTCGGGTGCGGACCACAACGGCCTTGACGACCTCCCCCTTCTTGACGGTGCCATTGGGAATGGCGTCCTTGACGGCGCAGACGATCACATCACCGATACCGGCGTACCGGCGGGTAGAACCGCCCAGCACCCGGATACATAGAACCTCGCGAGCGCCGGAGTTGTCGGCGACTTTGAGCCGGCTTTCCTGCTGGATCATCGTGCACGCTCCAGCACCTCGACCACGCGCCAACGCTTCTGCTTCGAAATCGGCCGGGTTTCCATGATCCGGACCCGGTCACCCACCTTGGCGTCGTTGGCATCGTCGTGGACATGCAACTTGGTCGACCGGCGCACGACCTTGTCGTAGCGGGGATGGCTAAATGATGCCGGCACTTCGACCGTCACTGTCTTGTCGCGCGCATCGGAGATCACCACCCCGATTCGCGTCTTGCGACGCCCGCGTTCTGAACTCTCGGTCATGATCCTTTTCCTGCTGGCGTCTGGCGTCTGGCGTCTGGCGTCTGAGTGGCATGCCACTCAGAAATCTCCTGCTCCCGAATGATCGTGGCGATGCGGGCAACTTCCTTCCGCACCTCACGCAAGCGAGCGGTGTTGTCGAGTTGGTTGGTGGCGAGTTGAAAACGGAGGTTGAACAGCTCGGCCTTGGCCTCGGCCAGCTTGGTGGTCAACTCGTCGGCATCGAGCTCGCGAAGTTCGGCTGCGTTCATCCCTCATCCCTCGTGAGGAATCGGGTCTTGATCGGCAGCTTGTGGCCGGCCCTACGGAAGGCATCGCGGGCCAATTCCTCGGGCACGCCGGCGAGCTCGAAAATGACCCGGCCGGGCTTGACCACGGCCACCCAGAATTCGGGGCTGCCCTTGCCCGAGCCCATCCTGGTCTCAGCCGGCTTGGCGGTCACGGGCTTGTCAGGGAAAATTGTGATCCAGACCTTCCCGCCTCGTTTGATGGTTCGGGAAATCGTGATACGGGCAGCCTCGATCTGGCGAGCCGTGATCCAGGCCTCTTCCAGGGCCTGAAGACCAAACTCGCCAAAGTTGACCTTCGTTCCGCGCTTGGCCATGCCAGTACGGCGGCCCCTATGCACCTTGCGATGCTTGGTGCGCTTGGGCATCAACACGGCTTATTCCTCTTCCTTCTCGATCTCTTCTGGTTTGATGTTTTCGGGAGCCACGGCCTCGGCGAAGTCGACGTCCTGTTCAGGAGCATCTTGTGTAAGCACCTGATCCGCCACAAGCTCGCCTTCCGCATTTGTCCCGGAATTCTCCGGTGCGTCCGGCACGATTTCCTCGCGCGCAACCTGATACTCGACTTCGGCTTCCTCGGCGGTGATCCGGCGCCCGCCGCCGGCTTCGATCAGGCGGCGTCCGGAATCTCGCTTGCCCCCACCGGCCTCGATGAGGCGTTTGCCGCCTCCGGCCTCGATGAGACGGGGCATTTTATCACGGCCAACTGCCTGCTCGGCCCGGGCCTTGGCGGGTGCGGCCCGTCGAGCAGGGCCCCCGGTGGCAAGGGCCGCCTCTGCCGCGATCTTCTCGCGACTGGCCGCCAAGCCACCAACAACATCACCTCGATAGACCCAGACCTTGACTCCAATTGCACCGACCGTGGTCCGAGCCGTTGCCATGCCGTAGTCGATGTCGGCTCGCAGGGTGTGGAGCGGAACCCGGCCCTCCCGGTACCACTCACGGCGACCCATATCGGAGCCGCCGAGGCGACCGTTGCACTCGACCCGGACGCCCTGGGCACCGGCCTTGAGAGCGGCCGCGACCGCTCGCTTCATGGCGCGACGGAAAGCGACCCGGTTCTCGAGTTGATCGGCAATGCCCTGTGCGAGCAATTGGGAATCGAGGTCGGGATCCTTGATCTCAGTGATGTTCAGCTTCACCGGCTTGCTGGCGATCGCCTCGAGACCAGTGCGAAGCCGCTCGGCCTCGCTGCCCTTGCGTCCTATGACGACCCCGGGCCGGGCGGTTTGGATCTCGACGACCACGCGGTCACGGGTGCGTTCGATGTCGATCCTTGAAACGGCCCCGCGCTGCAACTCCTTGCGGAGGTAGTCACGGATCTTCCAGTCCTCGTTGACCAGAGTTACGTAGTCCTTGTCGGAATACCACTTTGACTTCCAGTCATTAGTAGTGCCGATCCGGAACAGATAAGGGTGGGTTTTCTGTCCCATATCAGTCCACCTCCTCGTTCCCATCGGACACCACGATCGTGATGTGGCTTGTGCGCTTGCGAATTCGGGTTGCCCGGCCACGAGCGCGGGGACGGAACCTCTTCAATGTCGGCCCTTCATCGGCGAATGCCTCGGCCACCACTAGATCCTCGGCGTCGAGGGAGTGGTTGTGCTCGGCGTTGGCAATCGCCGAATTGAGAACCTTGCTGATCAGCTCGGAGGCGCCACGCTGGGTCAGCGACAGCACCGCCTGGGCCTGACCGACGGGCAGCCCGCGGACCAGGTCGAGCACCAGCCGTACCTTGCTGGCGGGATGCCTGATGTATTTCGCTTGGGCCCTGACATTCATGATCGATAGCCGCCGCGGTTTTTGGCATTCATGATGGATTTGGCGTTCATGACTTGCGTACTGCCTTTTCCTTCTTGCCGGAGTGACCCCGGAAGGTTCGGGTCATGGCGAACTCACCGAGCTTGTGACCGACCATCGACTCGGTGATGAAGACCGGGATGTGCTTGCGTCCGTCGTGGACCGCGATCGTGTGACCCAGCATCTCTGGAACAATGGTCGAACGGCGGCTCCAGGTACGGATCACCCGCTTCTCGTTCCTGTGGTTCAGTTCCTCAACCTTGCTCATCAGATGGTCATCCACGAACGGACCCTTGGAGAGACTCCGTGCCATTACCTACCTCCGTCCGCCGGTCGAACGGCGCCGCACGATTGCCTTGTTGCTTGACTTCTTCCGTTTGCGGGTCCGGCCTTCTGGTTTGCCCCAAGGGCTCACCGGATGACGTCCACCTGACGACTTGCCTTCACCACCGCCGAGGGGGTGGTCGACCGGGTTCATGACGACACCACGGCTCTGGGGACGGACCCCCTTCCAGCGGTTGCGACCGGCTTTGCCGATCTTGATCAGCTCGGACTCGGAGTTGCCGACCTGACCGATCGTTGCCCGGCAGTCGAGGGGAACGGTCCTCATTTCTCCTGACGGCAGACGCAGGAGGGCGACGTCGTTCTCCTTGGACATCAGCTGGACACCGGCTCCGGCCGAGCGGGCCATCTTGGCGCCCCCACCGGGTCGCATCTCGATGGCGTGAACCGTCGTACCGACAGGGATGTTGCGAAGAGGAAGGGCGTTGCCGGGACGGATGTCCGAACCAGGCCCCGACGTCAATTTGTCACCGGGCTTAACGCCGGCCGGAGCCAGGATGTACGCCTTCTCCCCATCCACGTAGTGGAGGAGGGCGATGCGAGAGTTGCGGTTGGGGTCGTACTCGATGGCGGCGACCTTGGCCGGGATCACGTCCTTGCGGCGGTTGAAGTCGATGATGCGGTAGCGGTTCTTGTTGCCACCCCCGCGATGGCGCGACGTGATGCGCCCGTAGACATTGCGTCCGCCGGTCGATTTCTTCGGCCCGAGCAGCGTCTTCTCCGGCTCTGACTTCGTCACATCGGCGAAGTCCGAAACGGTCTGAAAGCGGCGCCCGGCCGAAGTTGGTTTTCTGCTCTTCACTGCCATGCCCGAACTCCTGTCACCAAAATCCCAATCATCAAAACTCTGTCAAACGCCGAACAAATCGATGGAGTCACCCTGAGCAAGGGTGACCAAAGCTCGCTTGGCACCGCCCCTGCGACCCAGGGTTCGTCCGGTGCGCTTCCATTTGCCTTTCCGGTTCTGTGTATTCACGGAAAGGACGCTGACCGAGAAAATCTCCTGAACGGCGTCTTTGATCTCACTCTTGTTGGAGCGGCGATCGACGACGAAGGTGTAGGTGTTGGCCTTCTCGATCATGTCGTAAGACTTCTCTGATACGACCGGGGAGATGATGATGTCACGGGGATCTTTCATGACGCCTCATCCTCCCGGACGAAGTCCGACTTCGATACGTCGAAGGCGTGACCGCCGCCGACGGCATTGACCGTCTGCGAGGTGAAGATCACCTGTCTCGCCCAGAGCACGTCGTAGGCGGTCAGGTGGCCCGGTTCCGAAATCACGACATGGGGGAGGTTGCGGAAGGCGACTCCGGCGATGTCGTCGACGCTGTTCAAGACAACCAGGGTCTTGCCCGCGGCACCGATGGCTGTCAGCAGCGCCATCGCTTCCCTGGTCTTCGGCGCGCTCCACTCGAACGTGTCCACCACCAGAACCGCATCTTCGGAGGCTCTCGCCGAGAGGGCCGAGTGCAGGGCCAAACGACGCATCTTCTTGGGCGTGCGCTGGCTGTAGTCACGGGGCTCGGGTCCATGGGCCACGCCACCACCACGCCAATGCGGGGCGCGGATCGAACCCTGTCGGGCCCGCCCGGTTCCCTTCTGCGCCCACGGCTTGGCGCCTCCGCCACGGACCTCGGCCCGGGTCTTGGTCTTGTGGGTTCCAGCCCTGGCTCCGGCCAGCTGAGCCGTCACCACCTGGTGGAGTACCGCCATGTTGGGTTCGATCCCGAAAATCTCAGGGTTCAGCTTGACCTCTCCCTTGCGGGAGCCATCGGAGGCGAAGAGCACGGCCTTGACCTCGGACGTCGCCTTTTCGGACTTGCCCTTGGTTTCTGCTTGATTACTTGCGCGTTGATTCTTTTCTGGCATCAGGCCTTCACCGCCTCGCGGACCAGGATCAGCGACCCATTCGCGCCCGGTACCGCTCCCCGGAGCAGGAGCAGATCGCGTTCGCTGTCGATACCGACGATCTGAAGGTTCAAGGTCGTCACCTGGTCGTTGCCCATGCGCCCCGCCATGCGGGTTCCCTTGAACACCCGGGCCGGAGTCGAGCAGGCACCAATTGATCCGGGGGCGCGATGCTTCTTGTGGGTGCCGTGGGCGGCACCCAGGCCGCTGAAGCCATGCCGGCGCATGACACCCTGGAACCCTTTGCCCTTGGAGACTCCGGTCACGTCCGCCAGGCCGCCCTGGGAGAGCACGTCACCGATCTTGATCTCCTGACCAAGTTTGTATCCGCTGGGGTCGTCGACCCTGAACTCGACCAGATGGCGGGTGGGCTCGACGCCGGCTTTGGCGAAATGTCCCTTGATGGGTTCGGTAACGGCCTTGGGCTTGATGTCGCCAAAGGCGATCTGAACCGCCGAGTAGCCGTCGGTGTCGAGGGATTTGATCTGGACGACGTGACAAGGTCCGGCCTTGATCACGGTCACCGGAATTGCCCGAGCCTGGTCGTCGAAGATCTGGGTCATGCCCAGCTTTTCTCCGAGAATCGCGTTCACAGCTTGATCTCCACTTCAACTCCTGCCGGGAGATCAAGCCTCATGAGCGAGTCGACGGTCTTGGGAGTCGGATCGAGGATGTCGATCAGGCGCTTGTGGAT